>CAYSUP010000130.1:0-2992 GCA_964434205.1 uncultured archaeon
ATATTAACCACATCCAAAACCAAATAATCATATCCAAAACCAAATAATCATATCCAAAACCAAAATGAAAAAGCTGTTAGCGATCTTGGGCATCATGGTCCTATTACCGTTGGCCGCAGCCACCGGCTCAATAGAGATAGTGCCGAACCTGCAGGAAGCGTGTTGCGAATCAGTCCAATATTTGGTTACCATATCAAATGATGCCAATGCAGAGCGGACGTTTGATCTTTCCGCAGATGCAGAAAGAGGCATAACAGTCACTCTGGAACCGAGCACGATCTCAGTTTCGGCAAAGGGCGAAGAGAAGCTTGTCATGTTTGCAAAGCCGGAGTGCGGCTTAATAGCCGGCGAATACATAATAAAAGTTTCCTCAAAATCCACGGTTTTCTGCGAAAACGCTTGCGGGGGCGATTTATGCGAGTCGGGCACTGGTGAAGCAAACATAACACTTAAAGTGAGCGAAGGCTGCGAGCTGCCGGCGCCAGCCCCGGCCGCAGTAACACCTGCGCCTGCAGAGCCGCAAAATACAGCTAATAACAATACGCCACAGACGCCATCTGGAGCTGCAGTCACAACTCCGCAGACAGGCACGAACTATTTTGCAGTGCTGGTCCTATTCGGCCTATTGGCAGTCTTGGTAGTCATGCTGGTGCTCGTAAAAAAGTCCTCAAAGCCGGGAACAAAGACTGGCGATGCTGCTGATGCTGTTAAAAACTAGCGATAACAACTGGACGACAAACCAAAAATAACAACTGAACGACAAATCAACAATAAAATTGAACGACAAACTAAAAATAAAACTGAACGGCAAACCAAAAATAAAATAAAGGCTGAATCGAGATGAAAACTAAAATAATTATATTGGCTCTTGTCCTCATGATGATAGCGGGCGCAGAGGCCGTTTGCAACGACTGCGTTTTGCAGATAACGCCTGTTGCAAACAACATATGCCAGGGCGATTCGGCAGTCTATGACGTAAAGATAACCAACGTCTATGATCAGGCAAAAGCGATTTCCATATACGCAGCAGGCGACATACCGCTTACATCCGACGTGCCGGCGCAGATAACCGTAGACGCATACCAGACACAGACGATAAGAGTCACTTTCACGCCGACCCGGGCGATCATAGGGCAGCACAGGATAAGCTTTAGGGTCTCAGGCTTCGGGGCAGAGGACTCCGACGATGCAGTCTTTGCCATAAACGACTGTTATTCAGCCGACCTTCGCTTGCAGCAGTCGGTAGTCGACCTGTGCGAAGACGATGTCGGGAGGGTTGACTTCACGTTGGCAAACAACGGCCAGAAGCAGGACACTTATACGCTCTCAGTAGGCAACATACCAAATTCCCTAAAGGCCTCCATTGCCGGCGGCCAGATATCACTTGCCCCGGGCGCCTCAAGGACGGGCTCTATAACTATAAATGCAAAGGGCAGCGATTATGGCGAATACGAGCTGCAGCTAAGCGCGCAGTCGCAGCTAAAGACGGTTTCCCAGAAGTTCAGGATAAACCTCAAGAACTGCTACCATGCTTCAGTGACAGCTCCGGAGAAGTTCATTACTTGCCCTGACGCAGGATTGACCTACACGGTGGCCATAAAGAACGACGGCTGCGTTGCTGATAATTACGCATTGACCCTGTCCGGCACATGCAAGGCAAAGCTAGGCACAAATAGCCTCCTTGTCGAGTCGGGAGAGACAAAGGAAGTTGCAGTGACGCTTGACCCGGTCTACGGCGATTGCAACCTCACGGTTGCAGCGGCAAGCAAATACGACTCGGACTTAGACAGCACAAAAGTCACTATCAAGCCATGCTACGGCGTAGACCTCCAGATACTGCCGCAAAATGAGGTGAGCGCATGCCACGGCCAGCCGGTAGACTACAAGCTCAAGGTCACAAACATCGGCTACTATGCTGATGAGTATGACTTGAGTCTGCAGGGGATACCAATAAACCTGAGTAAGGACATAATGAAGCTTACAAGCGGCGCTTCCGACCTGGCAGACTTCACGATGATCGGCACCTGGTGTGTGACAAAGGATGTCATATTCATTGCAAAAGCAGAAGGTCAGGCATCCGATTCTGAAAGGGGCATGCTCAAGTTCCTGCCAGCAGGCGAGGCCTGCGCGGCCCTTGAGATGAGCCCTTCACAGTCTCCGATGCAGATTGACTGCGGTGGCGGCGCATACACCTTCTATGTCAAGAACACGGGTTACACAAACCAGGAAGTGACGCTTTCTGTATTGGGGCCTGAAGATTACCTTATACAGCCCGGCAAAGTGACGCTAAGGCCTTATGAGTCAAAGCCGGTTGCGGTTTACATAACGCCATCTGCCGAAGGCAAATTCGGGGTGACTGTAGTTGCCACAAACGAATACAAGAAGGCGTACCTGGAACTCAATGCAGACTTTGGCGGCGATATATGCATGATATCGCGGCCTGCGCTGGAGATACCTGTTGGCGCAGAGTTGCCGATAATCAGCGAGCCTGAAAAAGCCCCTAACGAGACGGTCTCATACCTAAGCGAGTCACCTACGGGCTTTGCTTTTGGCGGCACGCCAATGCTGATTGCAGTAGGGCTAACACTGACTGCATTAGTGCTTTTGGCCGTTGTTTTGCTTTCAGGAAGGAAGAAAACGGGCGGATCACTCTTTCCGGAAGCTGGCGGCAAACAGGCAGTGGCCGGCACGGATTTTGAAAGGCTCAATGCAATAAAGGAAGCTATAGGTAAATCTGAAAAATAAGTTTCTAATTCTCCCATCTCTTCCAATCCTTTCTTCCTATTCTATCTATTCAAGTCCTTTCTTCCTATTCATTAATCTCTTTTTTCCCTATGCCCATATCCGCCTCTCTTATTTCTATCCAACTCTTGGATGTTTCATCCAACAAAGGGATTCCATCCATCCGATTAGCTTACCGAGCCATGTTTTTCAAATAAGAAAATAAGAAATAAGTAAGAAAGTAAGAATTTTACCCATACCTTTTTATACC
>CAYSUP010000131.1:0-2956 GCA_964434205.1 uncultured archaeon
GAGCCACTCACGGACTATTGGCCTTATGCGGAGAAAACTGGTGAGGCTATTTATAGCGTGATGAAAAGCGCCAATCAATGAGTTCTTCCGCGGATTAACGCTATTGGGCAATGGCTCCTTGCGCCCACATAAGAGGGAGGTAATCCTTTTAGGTGCAACTTTTCGATTTTAGGTGCAAACTAGAATTTAAGTGCAAAGCCGTAATTAACATAACTGATTTAAGGTAATTAACGGAACTGACTTAGGGTAATTAACGGAACTGGAATAAAAAGTGACAGGATTAAACCGTTTATCCCGGTCCCTTATGCACTACTCTCCCCCATCTTATGCACTACCTTCCCCCATCTTATCCTGTTCCAGATACGTTCATGAATGTAATATGCAACGGTCGAATAGATGTTGCTGAGCAATGTGAATCCCAGCGCAATCTCAAGCCTGCCGGTGATAATGTATATCACAGAAAAATCCAGAACGAGTATGATGCACCTGTAAGTCAATGCTTTGACCAAGGACCGTTTCCAATGCTCCCCAAAATGATGTTTTGCTAGTTCCATGCCCCTGCACTTCTTTCGACTTTCATTTAGACAATGTCCCGACGGCCGCCCAGTTTAGAGGTTTATTCCTTCTTCTTCGGCAGGTTCAGGTCTATATGCAATTCCTTCATCTGCTTTGGGCCGACCTCACTAGGCGAGTCGTCCATCAGGCTCTGGCAGGCCTTGTTCTTCGGGAAAGCGATGACCTCCCTTATCGATTCCTGCCCTACTATCATGGCAACCATCCTGTCAAGCCCAAAAGCCAATCCGCCGTGCGGCGGCGCGCCATAAGTGAAAGCATCAAGCAAAAAGCCGAACTTCAGCTTCGCCTCGTTTGGAGTAATCTTCATCAGGCTGAAGATCTTGGACTGCACATCGCTTTGGTGTATCCTTATGCTCCCGCCGCCAAGCTCAACTCCGTTGAGTGCAAGGTCATAGGCTTTAGCCTTGGCTTTCGCCGGGTCAGTGTCAAGCAGGTGAACATCCTCATCCCTGGGTGACGTGAACGGGTGGTGCACAGCTGCAAGCCTCTGCTCTTCTTCGTCCCACTCAAAAAGCGGGAAGTCATATATCCAGATGAAGCTGAACTTGCTCTTGTCAATCAGCTTTAGCCTTTTTGCAAGCTCTATCCTCAAAGCGCCAAGCGAGTCATAAACTATCTTGGGCTTGTCGGCGACAAACAAAA
Source organism: uncultured archaeon (assembly GCA_964434205.1). Taxonomy (GTDB): domain Archaea; phylum Altiarchaeota; class Altiarchaeia; order JAFGQM01; family JAFGQM01; genus JBFYKJ01. The sequence goes on from CAYSUP010000131.1 coordinate 1,219, forward strand.
GTAGGTCGCCCTTCTCAGCCTTTGTGCGTGCGATCAACTCTTTCTGCACACCCTCATTCATGAACTTGACGATTGTCCCCTCGAGCTTGTCGGCCATCTTTGCCCATGCAAGGCCTTTTGCACCGTAGATTGCAACAAGCTGTGTCAGTTCATCAATGTCTTTCCTACTAAGCTCGGCGCACCCCTTGGCGTTTATGCACTTGACCATGCCCTTTCGCTCAAGGACGGACTTGAAGACTTGGAAATCTGACTTTGCCATCACATCCCCAACCTCGACAAGCTCAAGCGCATATCGCACATCCGGCTTGTCGCTCCCAAAGCGCTCCATTGCATCGTGATAAGTTATTCGCAGGAAAGGGACCTTAAGGTCTATACCCATTGCATCCTTCCAGATTTTCTTGATCAGACGCTCCATCATCCCCATGATGTCCTCGGCTTCCACAAATGACATCTCGACATCTATCTGGGTGAACTCGGGCTGCCTGTCGGCCCTTAAATCCTCATCCCTGAAGCACTTGGCTATCTGGACGTACCTGTCATAGCCTGCGACCATCAACAGCTGCTTGAAGAGCTGCGGCGACTGCGGCAAAGCAAAGAATTTGCCGGGGTGCACGCGCGAAGGCACGAGGTAGTCTCTCGCCCCCTCCGGCGTTGATTTTGAAAGTATCGGCGTCTCGACTTCGATAAAGTTCTCGCTGTCAAAGAAGTCCCTGGCCGACTTAGCGACGCGGTGCCTCATAAGAAGGTTTCTCTGCATCTCCGGCCTTCGCAGGTCAAGGAACCTGTACTTTAAGCGGGCATCCTCGTTTATCTCACTTCTGTCGTCTATCTCAAAAGGCGGTGTTTCCGCAGGGTTTAGTATCCTAAGGTCGCTGGCGTCAACTTCAATTGCGCCCGTTTTAAGTTTCGGGTTCTCCATGCCTTTAGGCCTTGCGATAACCCTGCCCTTTGCCTCGATCACAAACTCCCTTCGCAATTTCTGGGCCTCTTCATGCGCTTTTTTAGCCTTCGGGTCAAAGCGCAACTGCGTCATGCCATACCTGTCTCTTAGATCTATGAAGATGATGCCCCCATGGTCCCTTCTTGTGTTGACCCATCCTTGTAGCGTAACTTCCTTGCCCACGTCCTTCCCGGCCAGGTCACCGCATGTGTGCGTCCGTCTCATTTTTAGTTGCGTGTCTAGACAGCCCGATAGCTGATTTCCACATCAGGCGCCGTCTCTTTAATCAGTTTTAGAGAGCCTTCATCTATCGGTTTGTCAAATATAAGCTTTTGGATTTCCCCGTCTGGCCTGAAAACCTTGTTTGTGGCGATTAGGCGGCTTGGCCGCGCCAGGGATTTTATTATCTGGTCCTTTTCCCAGCTCTTTGAGACGACAGCTATCTTTCGGCCGACCCTTTTAGAGAGTTCGGCTACCGTCTTTCCAGCCGGCCCGATTATTGCCGTCGCGTCATCATTGGAAGCGAATATTATAAGTTTTGTCTCCAAGTCCACAAGTGAGTCATAACCATTCACGCCGTGATGGGCAAGAAGGCTAGACACAAGCACGTCAAGCTCAGAGATATTGCCTTCGCGCGCTTTTTGCTGGCAGCTTTTGCACAAAATCCCCGATAAAGCGCAATCCTCACAAATGGGAAATGCCATAGCAGTTTTCAGTCACAAGTCTTATTAACCCTCGGCTACTTCATCAGGATGATATCTATCGTCGAGACCTTTATTTTGCCGCCTTCCTCTGCCT
>CAYSUP010000132.1:0-2923 GCA_964434205.1 uncultured archaeon
CGTATGCACCAGCAGTATCAACGCCCAGACGGGGAAGTAGCGCGGGAAATCCAGTATTGAGTTTCGTTCTTTGGCCATTTTTACCGTCACACCTATAGCAAAATCGGTAAAAAGTCGCTTCGCCGCAGGCGAGGCCCGATAGTGCTTCGGCTAAGATAATGAATCTCAGAATAAAAACCCAAAACGCAACATTTAACCTATCAAGAACTTTTTAACTCGTTCCGGGCATGGCCTAGCCTGCCTGGAACATCATTGTGCTCCTTAAGCCGCTGATATCAATAGTAGCCAGGCTGCGCATAGTGCAAATACTACGCCCATCCCTGCTATCCGCTTGACTTCGGTGTACGGGGTTGTTTTCATTTTCTCCAGTTGGGTGATGGTGATGAACCTGAGATGTTAATCGGCTTATCTCGGGTTTTGGGTGTATTATTATACGTGCGGCCTATAAAAAGGTTTAGGCATTTGATGGGTTTTTAACTTCGTGTAAAAAGGGGGTAATTGAGGGGCTTATGATATTCCAAAAAACTAGGAAAAGCGGGTAAAAAGGTGCAAAAGGTATAAAAACCATCTAAAGAATGGGACTTTTTTGTGTTGGTATAACGGAATTCCGACACGCGGACAAAAAGATTGCAAAAAGGGAAGTATTTAAATATGGCGGCCGATACGCCCGTCTAGATTCCCAACTCCGCAATTAGGGCATTTAATGATACGAGTAATGTTTAAATTAATATAAACGTCCGGTTTTATTCAAATCACTTCTAAATCCGCGATGGAAGGTCTGGAAGAGTATAAGAAGGCCGGCAAGATCGCCTCGGAAGTGAGGGAGTGGAGCCGCAGTCTGATAAAGCCAGGGGCCAAGGCGCTCGACGTTGCTGAGGCTATTGAAAACAAGATAAAAAACAAGGGCGCAGATATATCGTTCCCCTGCAATGTTTCCTTAAACGAGGTGGCCGCCCACTACACGCCTACTGCAAAAGATGAACTGGTCTTTGGCGAAAGTGATTTAGTCACTATTGATTTAGGCACTGATGTGGACGGGTATATAGCGGACACTGCATACACCATCGACTTGTCCGGAAAAAACCAAAAACTTGTCGAAGCTAGCGAGGCAGCGCTTGACGCGGCTATTGCAACAGTGCGCGATGGTGCGTCAGTATCAAAGATCGGCGAAGCTGTCGAGAATGAGATCCGCTCGCGCGGCTTTAAGCCTATAGAGAACCTCACCGGCCATCAGCTGCTCCAGTATGAGCTTCACGGGCCGATGGCAATACCCAACATCAAAGTGCCTTTTGACAAAAAAATAGAGGAGGGCCAAGTCTTCGCGATCGAGCCATTTGCAACCAACGGCAAGGGCCGCGTAGTCGAAGGCAACCGGATAGAGATCTATTCGTTCCTACGGGTCGTTCCCACAAGATTGCCGGAAGGCAAGAAAGTAATGGAATATGCAGACGGGAGGCAAGGTCTCCCTTTTGCCGAAAGGTGGTTTTCCGACATGAACCAGCTCAAGCTGAAGATGGCTTTGAGGGAGTTGAGCACCCGCGGCGCGCTTCATGGATACCCCGTTTTGCATGAAGCAGAGAAAGGGCTGGTCAGCCAGAGTGAGCACACTGTGATTGTAGAAAAAGACGGGTGCACTGTTACTACTGCATAATTTTCTTAAAAAAAGTAGTTTTTCTGTTTGTTACGTCAAATAAGGGCATGCACTCACCTACTTCTGCAGGCAAATTTAAGGGAATGGCGCTGAATGCGCATCATAGGACGTTATTTAGGGATTCTGCCGAGAAAGGAAAGTTTGGGCCCTGGAGGCAATTTTTGACTCATGGCGGCGACCCGAGAGAATTAAGGAATTTGGATTTTGAAGGTAAGAGCCTGGGGCAGGTTGCAAGAAGGACGGCCGGTGCGGAAGATCTCAAACTTCTCGGCAGATACGGGCTTGTCTGAATGCTGATAAGCATGAGTTCTTAGTCTTATGCAAAAACCCGGCATAATCCCGGATAAAACCCGAGTATAATCCCGGATAAAACCTGAACATAATCTTAGAATAAAACCTGAACATAATCTTAGACTAGGGAAAATCCCGATTCGGCGTGATGCAAACGACTCAATGCGATGCAAGCAACTTAGTGTGATGCAATCGGCTCAGGCTTTCTCAAAAAGCATCAATGTTCGGCCCATCCCGCGCGCAGGTTCGGCGCGCTTCAACCTGTAATGGCCGGGGGCCATCAATTCAGCGGCTTCAAGCACTGGCCGGGGCGGATCTGCCATATGATGGTCTGCTGAGACCTCTATTGGGATAAGCCCATGCGGAGTTTTGTCCCGGACTTGAACCCGGTACATCAAGGGCTTTCTTCCCGGGGCAGGCACATGCGATAGCTTGTGTCCATAGATGTCTTCCCCCGCATGACTTACCGTATCGGGCATATTGGAGAACCGGAGGGTCTCGCGAAAAGGCGTCAATGCAAAAGGTTTCGGAGCATGCGCGCTTGTTGGTGACATAGTTAATTTAAGGCAGAAAGGCATAAAAACCATTTGAACAGGGGCAATGTCCAAAGCTGAAGACCGGCACGAGAAAAAATAATCTGCGCCAAGCTAGCAGAATAAGAATGAAGTAGCCAACAGCGTCTCGGTGTTCCCACGCATTGCGAAGTACCGACCGAATCGCTGGGGTCCTTAACTTCTGGGTTCGAGATGAGACCAGGTGTGACAACCCCGCTATGGCCGTTGACCGGCTTATTTAGAAACAAAGGGTATAAAAAGGCTAGAAATATCCTGCAACTGCCTTTCCGCACTTTGGGCACTTATTGCCTTTTATCTTGTTCTCCAAAACATCGAACCATGCCCGCTTTATCAAAGTATGGCCGCATTTCGGGCAGACGGTGTCCCGGCCAAGTTCGCTCTCGATGTTGCCCACATAGATGTACTC
>CAYSUP010000133.1:0-2897 GCA_964434205.1 uncultured archaeon
TGGTTATATCTATCTTATCAACCATCGGGATCTCGGAAATAACGGCGCCCACCGCCACGATAGTCTCACAGTTCTGGTTGACCATACCAAGCGGGGCGACACCATTCTTCTTCATCCTATAAAGGCCGTATGAACCTACTGTCGATCCTTTTCCGCTTGGAAAGACAAGTATCTTGCCGGCAACGCTCTTCCCTTCAAGCTCGTGGCCTTTCTCGGTTATGACTCCCGTGTCGGGGTCTACTCCACCATAGAACGAAATCTGGTTCTTAGTGACTAAGGCTTTGCCCCTTACTTTTCCTTTGAAAACGATTTTGCCTTTGAACTCCATTTTTAAGTCCTCGATTCTTTTAGCTCCACTTACCGTTAAGCGCCGCCTTCACGCACTTTTCTATCGAACCGATGTGCGTCTTCATCCCGTTGTGGCCGCTGCAATAGAAACAGCCTTTTGCCGAAGTCGTGGCTACTGACTTAAAGCGCCCCTTTAACGGCGCGACAGCCATGCAGGTATCCGCAGCGACTAAAGCGCCTGAATCTTCAATTATCTTGACAAGACCCAAATTCTCTGCGCGTTCTTTGATCGGCCTTGCGCAGGATATCCACATCTCAACGCCCGGGGCGAGCTTCTTTCCTTTTAAGAGTTTTGCGACTTCCTTTATCTCATCAATTGATGCATGCGGGCACCCTAAAGAGACAAAGTCCACGATGTCATCCTTGTCATTGAGGAATTCATAAGCCTCCTGAAGCTCCCGAACACCGATTGTAAGGGTTTCAGCGGGTTCATCAAATTTCCCGGCTTCAGGCGTGATGCCCCTGATGTGATAGAGTGGCTTTGTGCCATAGGTCACTATGGACGCTGAGAACGTCTTTAAGCAGTCGATCGAAGGCCTGCTATCGATGCCAACTAGCATGGGTATCTTATTGGCCGCATTTCTCCCTATAGCGCAACCAAGAGCGCCCCAATCTGACAAGGATTCTAAGTCAACATTGACTTTAACCTGCAGGTCAGGGACCCTTTCTTCGTCAAGGTGAAGGCCATAATTCGGCGTCTTTCCGACAAATGCTGCAGCAAGAGCAGAAGGGCCACCCTCCCTATTACTCCGGGCGCCAATGACACTGTTGCAGTAAGTGACGGCAGAAGACTCCGCCCAGGCGACATGCTCGCCGAATTTTGGTTCGATGCCTATTAGATAGGGCGTGCAGGTGCATGTAGTGTTGATGCCCATCTTTGCAAAAGCGTCTATGACTAGTTGCTGTTTTTTAGCAAAGTCCTCGGGTATCTTAAGCTTCTTCCAGTCTACCATGTCCATGCCTGCAGGGTTGAGGAAAGTGGGGACGATGACTCGGCCGTCTTTTGCAAGGTCGGCAAGGAACTCAAGGCCTGCGTCGCCCAGATTGTGGTATGAGACACCAGCTACTTGCACGGATTTAATCGGGATTAATTTGTCTGCGCCAAACAGATCGCCTAGTGCTACAAGTATCTGCATTGACTTCTGCGCGGCATGGCCGTATTCGCCCTTAAGGACCCGCTCGTCTTCGTTGGAAAGGTACATTTTTGATTGTTATTTTGGATAAGGATTAAAATAGAGGAGTTATCCTTGCGGCTGCGCAGCCCTTCAGCCCTGCAACTGCGCCGCCCTCAGGAAGTCCTCCTTCTTAGCGCCACATGGTATCGTCGCGTCTATTCCCCACTTGGTGGTCTGCCTTCGGTCGGAACCAGGGACTTCCTCAGCAGACGGGTCTAAGGAGGACCCAGGTTGGCCCGGGAAGAGATAAAGGTTCTTGTGTGCCTGGAAACGTGTCGTTATCGCCCACTCGACATCATTAGGGTCAAAGAGGTCTATATCATCATCGACAACAGTGACATGTTTCATCGAAGCGTGGCCCTTGAAGGCGGCATCTATGGCCTTCTTCCCGTCGTCTGGGCCTTTCTTCTTTATTTGCACAACAGCGCTAAGCCAAGAGCATCCTCCGGGCGTCAGATTGACGTTCTTGCACTCGACAACTTCATTCACAGCCTTGAATATAGTCGGCTCCTTGGGCATGCCCATGAGCAAGCGGTGTTCCGTTCGGCCCGGGACAAGGGCTTGGTAGATCGGGTCTTTTCGGTGCGTTATCTTGGTGATTTTTACAACCGGCTGCATTCGGAGGCCGTCGTACGTCCCGGTCATGTCCACGAACATACCCTCCTCGGCGGTTTCCTTGGTTATTTTTCCCTCCAAAACAATCTCGCAGTCCGCGGGGACGTTGATGTCGACCGTTTTACATTTCACGAGCTTTAAGGGCTTTCCTTCCAGTGCGCCGGCAATCTTAGTCTCGTCCATTCCCTTAAGCGAGGTGGATGCCGCTATCAAGACGCTGGGGACGTTTCCGATACAAACGGCGACCTCGGTTTCGCCGCCTTTGGCCTGCATACACTTGAATGTGTCCCTCTCACAGATGCGCGCAGTCATCTTGTCCTTGCCTATGCGCTTCATCCGGTGGTAGGACATGTTCTGGCTGCCATCCTGGTTCTTGACTATGACAACCCCTGCGGTTATATAGTGGCCGTCGTCCTTTTTATAATGTTTTAAAATCGGGATTTTTTCCAAATCAACAACAGTCTCAACGACCTCCTGACAAACGCCAGAGCTGACTACTATGGGGTTCACAGGCTTGTCCAGTGCCTTGGCGACCCTAAGAAGCATGTCTTCCTTCTTAATCCCCATGTACCTGGCCACCAGGTCGCGATTCATGCAAATGCCCGAGACCACGCGGTATGGGCCGCCAATCTCAAATAAAACGGGCTTCTCGGACTTGAAGATTATGTCAGCCATCTGCACATCGGGGTTGGCCTTGCCTTTTTTCACAAGGTCGCCTGTTTTTTCCAAATCTGTGAGAAAGCCCCTAAGGTCCATGGT
>CAYSUP010000134.1:0-2889 GCA_964434205.1 uncultured archaeon
GTTTATAGAGCCAAAAAATTAGAAAATGAAGCTTTCAACAATGCTAATCGCGGCGCTCCTGATGATCTCAGCGGCGTCAATAATAGTGGGCAACTACTATCTTTATACCAATTCCGAGGAAGCCCTCACAAATCAAGTGTATGACCACCTGACGACTGCGGCCCAGTCAAGGGCAGCCCACGTCAGGACTTATATAGAAGAGGAGAAACAGAAGGTCTCGATCATGGCAGACTCGGCAGTGATTAGAAACTATCTTGCAGACCTCTCAAACGGCAATCCAGTTCTCGACAAGGATATCCAGGACGTCCAGAAAAGGCTAGACGGCCTTGTGGTGATGTCAGTTGAATATAACGAGGTTTTCGTCTTGGACACAAACGGCACTATAGTCGCTTCGTCAAACAAGGTGGATATCGGGACTGACAAGTCCGAGGACGCTTTTTTCATCTACGGCCGCAACGGCACTTATGTGAAGGATGCGTATATCAGCCCGGTTACAGGCAAGCCCGCAATAGGCGTGTCAAGCCCTATCAAGGACAAGCAGGGCAATCTTGCAGGAGTGTATGTGGTCAGGATAAATATGGACGCCCTCAATGAGATAACCTCCGAAAGAAGCGGGCTGGGCGAGACGGAGGAAGTGCTCCTTTTCAATACGAACAGGTACATGGTAACCCCATCCAAATACATTAGCAACTCCGTCCTTTCATTACAGGTCAATACATCGATTGTTAACAAATGCTTTGAAGACATCGATGAGTATACCAACGAAGGTGGGGATGTCGAGACACATGAAGAAGAGATCATGCATTATGCGGATTATCGCAAGGTTGATGTAGTGGGCGCTCACGCATATATCCAGCCGCAGATGAAATGGTGCCTTGTCACTAAGATAGACGAAGCCGAGGCTCTTGGCAAACCTAAAAGCCAGATGACCAACGTGTTGATAACAACCAGCATTGCAACGCTCGCATTCATAATACTAACGGCATATCTGGTGTCAAGACTTCTCACAAAGCAAATCAAGAGGCTGACATCGAGTGTCGAAGCCATAACAAAGGGCGACCTTGACATCCAGCTAGCAAAGAGCAGCATTTCTGAGGTGGAGAGCTTGACTGAATCCCTCAATAGGATACTGGCCAGCATGAAGCTTGCCATCCTGCGTACTGGCATGACAAAGGAGCAGATAGGCCTCGGCGAGGCGATTAAGGCGAAGGAGGAGGCCGAGTCCAAGTATTATGAGCTCTTCAACAACAGCGCAGACTCCACTTTCATACACACTCTTGACGGTCGGTTTTTGGAAGTCAACGACTCTGCCTGCAGGACGCTCGGTTATACCCGCGATGAGTTCATGAAGCTCGGCCCTGCGAAGATAGATTCGCCTAGATTTGCAAAGATAGTGCCTGCAAGGATCGCCGAACTGCAGAAGAACGGTTCGGCTGTCTTTGAGAGCGCGCACATGGCTAAGGACGGCAGGGAAATACCGGTAGAAATAAGCAGCAGGGTCATAAACTACGCAGGAAAGCCGGCAATACTGAGCGCTGCCAGGGACGTTTCAGGGAGAAGAGAAGCAGAAGCCCGATACAAGGCTCTTTATGACTCCTCAGCAGATGCAATAATGACAATAGAGCCGCCTAAATGGAACTTCACTGCGGGCAACCCGGCGACTATGAAGATGTTCAATGTCAAGGATGAGCAGGAGCTTGCCTCTCTTAATCCCAGTGATTTGTCGCCTAAATACCAGCCCGACGGCCAGCTGTCCTCAGTCAAAGCAAGGAAGATGATGGATACTGCGATGGAAAAAGGAAGCCATTTCTTTGAGTGGACGCACAAGAGATATAAGGGCAAGGACTTCCCGGCCACCGTTCTACTGACGAAGGTCAAACTGGGGAACCGGGAATTCTTGCAGGCGACAGTCAGGGACATTACCGAGCTTAGGAAGGCCTGAGGGTTATCTATCGGACAAATATGAATTCCGGACAGCACAAACACTCCTAAAAGAACACGAACCTGGCTTATACAAACACAAACGTTACTTCAGAAACGTCCAGTTTCCTCTTTATCAATTCCTTGACTATCCTTATCTGCCTTCCGGATATGTTCTCCCTTTGGCCCCTTGGCACATCAATCTTGATGGAATCAGCATCTATCGCCGGGCTTGCCTTCACCGGGTGGCAGGCCTTCTCGACAAACTCCCGTGGCGTGTCGGCGTCCTCAAAGACCGCTATGTTCTTTCCAAGCCTTTTTCTGGCGTTTGAGATGTTTGCCCCCGCCTTGCCTATTGCCTTGCCAAGCTCTCCTTTCTTGACTAGGACTACGATGCTGTCTTCAGCTTCAAAGCAGTCAACAACGCGGGCATGGGTTATGGACTCAAAAGCGTTCATCAGCTGGAGGTCTCTTGTGTTAAGAAGCATTTTATAAAAAATAGTTTTATTTTCAGAAAAAGTCCTACTGGCGAGCAAAAAGCAGACTGTTTACTTTAGCTGGGTTATCTTGCTGCCACCTTCCTTGATTATCGCTATAGTCGAAACTTGGAATGGCTTTCCGCATGCATAGCCCAGTTCTTTGGACGACTCGGGGTATGCGTAGTACTTTATGTCCGACAGGCTTGCGTATCTTTTTAAATCCTCTTTCATCATGTCAGAGGCGCTGGTGGCCACAATAACCATCTTTGCCTTTCCGCTAAGGACAGCCTTTTTAACGTCTTTCTCGCCTATAATCATCTCCCCGTCCTTCAGGACCTTCTTAATCTCGCTCTCAAAAGTCATCTTAAAAAGCAATCTCTTGGTATGTACAGCCCCAAGCGTCTATCGCAAAATTGTATTTTGCGAGTTAAGCACCTAAAGGGTGCTTCCTATTTTGAAGCCGACTATATAAAAACCTTCATTGAGCATT
>CAYSUP010000135.1:0-2814 GCA_964434205.1 uncultured archaeon
AAGGAGCACTGGTAGAGGTAGAAGCCGATATATCACCTGGGTTACCTTCTTTTACAAATGTTGCGACACTACCTGCCCTTTCTCCGGAATGGGTAGGATACCTTCAACAGTAATTCTTCCAGGCTCTAACCATACTTTCACATCAAGGATTTCAAGCGCCAGTTTCTTTTCGGCAATAGTAAAGGTCTCTATGTACTCACTGGCCAACCGGCAAAATTCCTTCACCCGATTGGGCTCGATCAAGTTTTTCCCTATGTAATCTAGCTTGGATTTTAGTTCGTCGTAACGGCAATGAAGCGCAGCACGCTCAGAGTTTATCTTCTTATTCTCAGTGATCACCATTTCTTCTGGGAATCCCTTTAATGCCCATTGAAGTAACTCTTTTTGGTCTTTATCTAGTCTGGCAAGGCGCTTTTCTATACGGTCTATTTCGGACTCCATAAATCCTCTCTGACTAGATGGAGCGTTAATCTCTTCAATCCCTGCCAATATTACATCAGGAGATTGAAGCACCCTCTTTATTTCAAGCCATACGGTTTCATCTAGCTCCTGAGCATTGATGCTTTTAGTTGTGCAATTCGCATCGGAAAGCAACCTAATTCGCCCGCTGCATCGGTAATACCGCTTGCCGTGAATGGGTATTCCATAAACACGCCTGCCGCAAATTCTACAGAAAAATCGCCCACCTAATAAATATTCATGCTTCTTATTACGGGGTGATAGTTGCTGATTTCTATCAAGCTGGTTTTGAATATCTAGCCATTCTTCCCAAGTAAAGGCGGGATGGTCTACTGCATTAGGAATCTCAATCCATCGCTCCTGAGAACAGGCAATCCTTTTTTTATCCTGAGTTCGGGTTTTGCCAGCGTATGATTTTCCTGCATAGACTGGGTTTCTGAATATCCGCCCAATTGTCCCGCGACTCCATCTGGCTCCCCCCTTAGGTGCTGCGATACGCATCTTCATTAAGCGCCTGCACACCTCGTTGAGGGATATGCCCTCGTCTCTTATCCATAAGCCAGCCATGCGAACTATGTCCAGCTTATCATTAGCGATATTTATCTGACGCTCTGTGTCATAATCATAGCCATAAAGGATACCCCTGCCAGTGGGTAGTTTACCGCTCTTTATGCGCTGTTGCTTGCCTCGCATGGTGCGCTCTCGGATCTTTTCCGCTTCCACTTTGGCGGCGAAGCCCCGGATGTAGCTAATTAGCTTGCCCAGTTCGGAATTGTCAATGTCCTCGGTGACCGCTTCCAGCTTAACTCCATGCTTTTCAAGCTCCTGAGTGAGGATAACCCCGTGTGTGGGGTCACGTGACAGCCGGTCAAGGCAATAGACAACGATGACGTCAATTTCACCAGCCCTTACCAGTTCCCGCAACTCGTTTAGCTTAGGCCGCTCCAATGTTAGCCCAGAATATGCCTCACTGAAGCGATACCGCACATCATAACTCTTGTCTTTGCAGTATTTAAGGGCAGCTTCAAGCTGCGTTTGCAGGCTAGTGCCTTCCGTCTCCTGGTTGTCTGTTGATACCCTGCAATAGATAGCTGCGGTTTTCATTACTTCCTCCTTGGGCCTCGTTTCTGGCCCCTGGGTATGTTCCAATAAGGGCTGCGACACTTTGGGCATGTTCTTGGCGATTGCGGCCGTCTGGGATACCACTCGTAACCACAACGTTCGCATTTATGTAGTTCAATAGACATATACTAATTATATACATTGGCGTAAGTAAATGCCATACCCTTTAAGAACCTAGGCTCAAGCATCCAGTCGTAGCCGATCTTTTCTCTTTCTTTGCTTACGCCGCGTGAGCAGTAACTACAGTTCCTCGTCTTCAACCTACTTCAGATTGTTGTCCTTGGCATACGTCTTGAGCTTGAGAAGGCCGTACAGCCAGGCCTTCACCGCTGCAAAATGCTTGCCACTCGTGCCATTGTCCCAGTGAAGCAGCTTCTCCAAGTCTTCGCAGTTCTCTCCTGGCCCGAGATGGATCACAGGGCGTCCTTCCCGGTACCAGATGGATAATGTCTCCTGTTTGCTCATCCCTAGCGCCTGTGAAACGGCACGGTCACCATCATCAGGGAAAGACATCTGGGAAGCGCGGCGTGCGGGGAACTGTTCCATGTGTTCCAAGTGTTCCGTCTTCTTATCCACACCAGCCTGTGGAACAGGTGGAACGGATGGAACACTTTCTGGCACAGGATGAAATTGTGAGGATTTCAAAATATCCGGTATTTCCGGGTTCTCCTCGTTGTCTTGGCTATAATAGTAGCGTTGAACGATTTCCTTCCACGTTTCGACATTCGATATCGTGTACGCTCGTACCCGCTTGCGGATTTCTCGCTCATCATGGTAGGTTGAAATCCATTTCAGTTCAACTTCAAAACCGATGCTAATCACGCCCTGAGTTACGGCCTTGGTACTGCTTTTCATTTGCCGGGCGACCATTGTAGGCGTTACACACTGGATTTGCTTTCGGCTTGGTTCGTAGTAGTTGGCAAACTCCTCCGTAAGATCAACGTCGCCTACTGCGATAGCATAGACGAGATTAAAGATGCTACCTTCCCAAGACAACGACCTAACTCGTCTGATCTCCGCTTGACGGCTGAGCAAGTAGTCCTTGAAGTTGCTTACGCCCTGGGGCCAAACCTGAAAGATTATTGAAAGCGGCATTGCGAGTTGCTTAAGCCTTGGCTCGATCTTGAGGTCGTTGAATAACAACATTTTTGCCCCATCCACTGCATCGAAGTGCTCTAACGCAAAGCGCGCCAACTCATTTCTTAACTGTTGCATCTCTGAGGAGTATTTGAG
>CAYSUP010000136.1:0-2786 GCA_964434205.1 uncultured archaeon
GATTGGGAATTATGTGGCGTATTCCATAGTCAAGGGCCTTGCCAGCATTGTCTTTCTCTACGGGCTTGCATCAGCGATAATCCTGAAGAAGATCGGGAGCGAGAGGTATTATTCTAGGTGAAGACTCATTTTTCTAACCAGCGCTCGAAAATATACGCTCATCATGGAACAGCAGATTTACATAGACGGCAAGTTTTATCCCAAAGGGGAAGCGAAGATATCAGTTTACGACCACGGCCTGCTTTACGGCGATGGGGTCTTTGAGGGCATACGCTGCTACAATGGGAATGTTTTCCGCTTAAAGGAGCACATAAAGAGGCTCTATCACAGCGCGTGCAGCATTAATCTGCACATACCGATTTCCAGGGAAGAGATGGCCGACATAACCTGCGAGACTATCCGAAAGAACGGCCTCCGCGACGCTTATGTCAGGTTAGTCGTTACTAGAGGTATCGGGGACCTCGGTCTTGACCCGAGGAAGTGCCCGAAGGCAACAATCTTTTGCATAGCTCAGCCATTTGCTCCTCTGTACGGCGATTTGTATGACAAAGGACTGAAGGTCGTTACAGTCGGCACGAGAAGGACCTCATGGGACACTCTTGATGTCAAGGCGAAGACCCTTAATTATCTCAACAACATAATGGCCAAGATACAGGCCAACCTTGCCGGCTGCGATGAAGGGTTGATGTTAAACTACCTTGGCCATGTCAGTGAGGGCACTGGCGACAACTTCTTTGTCGTCAGGGAAGGCAAGCTGTACACACCCCCGACAGAGGCCGGTGTGCTGATAGGGATAACCAGGGAAGTCGTTATGGAGTTAGCGAGGAAGCTTGGCATAACGGTCCATGAGAAGGACATGACGCTCTTTGACGTTTATACTGCTGATGAGGCTTTCATGACGGGGACAGCTGCGGAGATAGCCCCAATAGTCGAACTTGACTCAAGGAAGATACATGACGGCAAACCGGGGCCCATAACAAAGAAGCTGATGGCTGAGTTCAAGAAGATACGCGAGAAGGATGGCACAAAAATCTAAGGACAAGGGCAACATTAATGATTGGATACGCGAGGCGTTCAGCAAAGTACCAGATCCGCTCCATTTCGAGCTGCCGCATAATCACAAGAAACTCTTAGAGGTTATCTATATAATCGGGGTCGTGGGTGCGATAATCCTGATAATCATATTGGAGCGGACGGGAATGCTCTCTGTGGAACAAAGGAATGCAAGCACTATGATGATAATGTTCTTATCCCTGTTATTTGCTATAATGATTATCGAGAAGTCAATGATCGTGCATCCGCAAAAGAGTCTGGCTCACAAGCGCACAAAATCCTCGTCCTGAACATAAGCCTTCCTGAACTTCAAACACAGTTCGGCCTTTTGTAATTCCCTGCCCATATAAGCCGCATGCTCCGAGCTGGAAATCAGGCCTTTTCCTAAGATTTTCTTAGAAAGAGCTTCTGCGCCCGTTCCCTCAAAAACAACATCATAGCCTTTCTTATTATGGGCCACGACTATCCGTTCTTTATCAAAATCAACAGAGATCGTAAAAAAGCCTAACTGGTCTAGCTTGAATTTCGGGTTTGCCTCCGAAACCTCAATTTTCTCCGCATCGCCAAAGTTTAGCTTTTCAGCCGGACCCTTGCCCTTTGCCAAGAGCATGTCAAAGCCCATGTCCTTAGGCGGTGAGCCAACGCTCTTTGCAAGAAAAGACAGCTCAACCGCCCTTTTCAATTCTTTCACCGACCCGCGGGTCTTGCCGCTGTTCTCGGTAGTGAGAATGAGGGAGAGGTCAAGCTCTATTGCAAGTGCTGCGAGAAGCGCATTGACACCTATCGAATCTGCATCGATAAGCTCTGTTACATTGCCTGCACCGGCCATGGCCGGGTGCGTGCGGTAAAGCCTCCTGAAATCATAGTACTGGGAAAGGGACTCTGCGATTCGGAAGGGAGGCGAAAGTATGGGGTCTGCAATCAGCTTTTTGAAACCCAGCTTTTCAGCCTCGCGCATGTTGTGAAGAAGGCTTGCGTAATTGCCGTCGGGTATTATGACATATGCGATATCAGGCTGCCTCTGCACCTCTTTCATGTTCTCGCTATTGAGGCTAAGGACCAGGTTAGCGCCTGCATCGATGGCCGCATTTATCTCTTTTGGGCTTATCGAATCTATGCTTATCGGGGCAGTCAGCTTGCGCTTGAGAAACTTTGTTATCCTGAATATCTTCTCAGAATTGTCTTCGCCTGCGATTGCGCCTATGTCTATGATGTCTGCCCCGCTGTCCAAGTAATATTGCGCGCGCTTGAGGACGTCTTCTTCTGACATTAGTGGTGCGTCGACTATCTCGGCGATTATCTTTGGGGGGAGACCGGGGCCTATCTTCAGCATCCCTATGCTGAACTTGGCTCTTAGCTTCTCTGCATTGCGGGCCTCGCGAATATATCGCTCCCTGCCGCTCTTTTCCATAAGCGAGTCTGCAGCCTCTGTCTTTGAGAGTTTGATGTTCGTTTCAATGACATCCACCAGGTTGGAAGTATATTTCGGGCCTTTGAAACACGGAACCTTTATCTCTTTTTCCACCTCTGTTGTATCAAAGCGCACAAGCCCGGGAAGGATTATTTTCTCGTAAGCGCCGCCCGCACCACTTATTTTTTCGATTGCCATCTTGGGCGTTATCAGCTGCGCTACGTCGGTTGGGAGCACCAGCATATCTGCACCAACGCGCTTTGCCGCCTTTCGCACCTCCGGCTCTGCGAGCCTGCCAGTGACTAGAAGGAGTTTTGCCATT
>CAYSUP010000137.1:0-2774 GCA_964434205.1 uncultured archaeon
GCCCTGATATGTGCATACCGGTCGAGGGCGAAAAAAGGAAGGAAACAAACTTCGACTACTGCAAGGGCTGCGGCATATGCGCGTCGGTCTGTCCTGTGAAGTGCATAAAGATGGAAGAAGAGAGCAAGTTTATGAAATAGGTCAAAGGAAAACAAATCATATTAATATGGCAAATAAGGCAAGACCATTGACGGGCGCCGAGGCGGTCGCGGAGGCGATGAGGCAAATAGAGCCGGACGTAGTCGCGGCCTATCCAATAACGCCGCAGACGCCTATCGTCGAGAATTTTGCCAAGTATGTTTCTGACGGCAAGGTCAAGACAAAGACTATAACCGTCGAGTCGGAGCACTCGGCCCTGAGCGCCGTGATAGGTTCAGCATTCACGGGAGCGCGGTCGATGACTGCTACATCCTCAGCTGGCCTTGCCTACATGTGGGAGATACTCGGCGTGGCCTCCGGCCTTAGGGCACCTATAGTCATGCCTGTTGCAAACAGGGCTCTCTCTTCGCCGCTCAACATCCACTGCGACCACAGCGACACCATGGGCGCAAAGGACATGGGTTGGATGCAGATATTTGCTGAAGATGCACAGGAAGCTTATGAGAACACCCTTTTGTCAGTGAGGCTTGCAGAGCACAAAGACGTCCTTACACCGATAATGACTTGTATGGACGGCTTTATAACCAGCCATGGCGTCGAGAATGTCATCATCCACGATGATGCGCCAGCTAAGCAATTCATCGGCGAATACAAGTTCCCGTTCAATCTATTGGATTACAAGCACCCGATAACAATCGGCCCCATCGAGCTCACCGATTACCTGTTCGAGACAAAGAGGCAGCAGGTAGAGGCCATGGAGCAAGTTCCAAAGATCCTGCCGGGCGTGGCAAAGGAGCTGGCGGCCATAACGGGCAACACATTCGATGTCATCGAGGAGTACCACACAAACGACGCTGACGCTATCATTTTTACGATGAGCTCGGCTGCAGGGACTACTAAAACAGTCGTAGACCGGATGAGAAAGGAAGGAAAGAAAGTCGGCCTTCTCAGGCTGCGCATGTTTAGGCCGTTCCCATACGAGCGCGTCGCAAAGGCGCTTGAGGGGAAGAAAGCAGTCGCAGTGCTCGACCGGTCTTTTGCCTTTGGCGCAAACGCCCCGCTGTTCGCAGAGGTAAAGGGCGCCTTGTACAACTCATCCTCAAAGCCAAAGCTACAAAGCTATGTCTTTGGGATAGGCGGAAGGGACCTTTCAGACTTCCACATCGAGAAGGTGTTCAACGACCTGCTTGCAGGAAAGACTAGCGGCAGGGAGGATTACATCAACCTAAGAGAATAACAAGAAACCTTTAAAATAATATATAAGGATAACAATGAACTACAAGGACTTTGCGAAAAAAGAGCCAAGGCTTGCGCCCGGGCACGGCCTCTGCGGAGGCTGCTCAGAGCCCATGATAGTCAAAACAGTCCTCGGCGCCACAGACAAGCCCGTGATTGTGGCTAATGCGACCGGCTGCCTTGAGGTCTCAACCACGATATACCCATCATCGGCATGGAAGGTCCCTTGGATACACTCAGCCTTTGAGAACGCCGCCGCGACGATATCCGGCGTCGAGACAGCCTACAAGTCGCTGAAAAAACAGGGCAAGATAAGCGAGGACATGAAGTTTGTATGCTTTGCAGGCGACGGCGCAACCTATGACATAGGGCTTCAGTCGCTGTCAGGCGCGCTGGAAAGGGGCCATGACTTCTTATATGTCTGCCTTGATAACGAGGCTTACATGAACACCGGCAACCAAAGAAGCGGGGCAACACCCTATTGTGCAAACACGACGACTGCGCCGGTGGGCAAGGCATCCTTTGGCAAGACAGAACTCAAAAAAGATTTGATGAAGATCGTTAATGCCCATAATGTACCTTATGCAGCCCAAGCTTCAGCAGGCAACTGGCTGGACCTTGCCAACAAGGCCGAGAAGGCGTTGTCTATAGAAGGCCCGAAGTTTTTGCTTGTGCACTCGATGTGCACGACGCTATGGGGCTTTAAGGCCGAAAAAGCTGTCGATATAGCAAAGCTCGCTATTGACACGTGCATCTGGCCGCTTTATGAGATAGTCGACGGCCAGTACAAGCTGACCTACAGGCCAAAGGAGAAAAAGCCTGTTACTGAATACCTTAAGACCCATGATAGATTCAAGCACCTTTTTGCGCCGGGCAATGAGGCTTTGCTCGTCAAGGAGCAAGAAATGGTCGACAAGAGGTGGGCAGAGATACTAAAGCTATGCGGCGAATCACCTTGATGCAAGAATCCTTGATGCAAGACTATTTTAGACAGAATCACAAACTCAGCGAATTGACAGAACCCGAGATTTCTGACTATAAATTTAATCTTATAAATGAGTGAAAAAAATGAGCAAAAAATCACAAAATAGGTATGGCAAGATGCGGGAAGCTGTTAGTGAAAGCGAACCTGCACAGGAAAAATCAGAAAAGAGGGCCTGCTGCGTTATCGGCTCCAAAAGCATGTTGACCATAGTCGCAATGCTTTTGGTCGGTATAGTGGTGGGCGCTTTAGTGACCTACGCCGCAATAGGCGGCCAAAAGACAGGCGCAGTTGTCAACCAGACAGCCCCAGGGCCGACTACTCCCGCTACGCCAATTGATGTAGCGGCAATCAAAGCAAAGGTCAAGAAGTATGTGGAAGACAACCTATTGGGTGGCCAGGGCAGTATAACACTTGACGACCCAAAGCCTATGGACAAAGCTTATAATATGACATT
>CAYSUP010000138.1:0-1098 GCA_964434205.1 uncultured archaeon
AGCCAAATCCTACTGTAAAAACAGTGAATGAGGGAATACGATTGGGCCTTGAGAAAGGCTGCGACGTATTCGTTGCTTTGGGCGGCGGGTCTACGATAGATGCAGCAAAGGGAATTGCTGTCGGTGTCGGCCATGATGATGATGACATCTGGCCTTATGTGTGCAGGGAAAAAGACACTACCGAAAGCACGCTGCCGGTGATTGCAATTCCCTCTACGAGCGGCACTGGCTCGCATGTCACCTGGTATACGGTGATAACAAACCAGGAGACAAAGGAGAAGGGCGCCTACGCATCAAGATTCATTTATCCAAAAGAGTCGATAGTGGATATGGATATCGTCTCCAAAATGCCGCCAAACGTCACGGCCAAGACCGGATTTGATGCTTTGGCCCACGTGATGGAAACATATCTTTCCAGCGGCGCAAGCCCGATAACCGATTTGTTGGCACTGCGCGCAATAGAGCTCGTAGCTCAGAACCTGCCGCGTGCATTCAGGGATGGCAAGGATATGGACGCGCGCTGGAACATGGCTCTTGCTGATACATATGCCGGAATCTGCATTACACCCTCGCGCACGATAATGGTCCACGGCCTTGGGAATACGGTCTCCGGCATATATCCCAAGATTGCCCATGCGGAAGCGCTCGCTTGTTTAACGCCGCCGATCATGAGATTTAACATCCTCAAGGGGAAACCAAGCATAGTCTCGAGATATTGTGATATAGCAAGAGCCATGGGCGAGGATGTGACAAATACCGACAGGCCAAATGCCATGAAGTCTGTAGACGCTGTGGAGAAACTGTTAAGATCTGTGGGTATCAGCACGCGGATGTCTTCATACGGGGCTGATGAGAAGGACTTGCAGACTATGACTGAATACGCGCTGAAGTTTGGGGCCGGTGCAATAGCCTGCAACCCTGTAAGGCCTACGCGCGCAGACGTATTGAGGATGTACAGGGAGGCTCTCTAAGACTAAAGGTGCGAAGTTTAAGGAGAGAGTATTAACAGGTGCGAAATTTGAGGGGGGAATTAAGGGTTGCGAAGTTTAAGTGGAACATTAACGGGTGCGGAGTTTAAGGAGGGCATTAACGAGCTCA
>CAYSUP010000138.1:1198-2774 GCA_964434205.1 uncultured archaeon
AGTTTAAGTGGAACATTAACGGGTGCGGAGTTTAAGGAGGGCATTAACGAGCTCATCGATCGAAATGCCGGCCATTTCGCAGCCGGCCAGGGTTTTCTCAACAATTTTTTGTAGCGTAACTTTTTCCGGCTTTTGGCCAATGAGGTTTTTTTCCAACAAAAAAATCTTATCTTCGGGATAAAGGAAGAAATCGCCCATAATCTTTACACTACATATCTTATCGCCATCTAATTCTGCGCGCAGCCGGATAAGCTTCCCATTTGGGACTTTGTAGTCTATCTCATGAAGTTCCATTCCTTGGTCGAATACTTTTCCTTAAACAGCTCATTGGCCTTGGTTTTCTCAGCTCTTGTCAGCTCCCCTTCTTTTGTAGTACCTAACTCGAATGCCCCGATGAGTGCATCTTTTACCTCCTTAAACTCGACTTTTCGGCCAAGCTCTTTTCTGAGCGATGTCACCCTCTCATCGGCCGCACTTATCATCTTGTCCCTGATTTTCTCGTCGGGAACTTTCAAAATCGAGAACATCCTTTTCACATCGACGCCAAGCAGGACAGTGCCATGCTGGAGTACCATCCCGCCGCGCCTTGTCTGTGCGTTGCCGGATATTTTCTTGCCGTTGACTACTATGTCGTTTATTGGCTTGAATTCCGCGCGGATGCCGAGTTTTTTTAAGCCCCGGATTACAAATCCGCAGATCTGGCCATATGATTCCAGTATGTTTCTTGAAACAACGCCAGAACTTTCCGGAGCAATAAGGCTATATGTAAGTTCCGATTCATGGAAGACTGCGCCGCCGCCGGTCAGTCTTCTGACAACATCAACATCAATGTCTTTTGCTGCCTTCAGGTCAACTTCCTGCGTCATGCCCTGGAAGTAACCGATGCTGACTGCGGGTGGCTGCCAGTCATAGAACCTGAGGGTCGGAATACGGCTCAGCATTATGGCCTCGTCTATTGCCATGTTCATCGCTGCTGAATTTTTCCCGGTGTCAATAACCCTAAACTCCATATTTGCTTCCTGGCAAACCCGCATATTCTCCCGCGTGATAAGAGCTTCTTACCAAAGGACCCGACTCAACGTGCGAAAAGCCCATCTGTTCGCCCATTTCCTTAAACCCCTTAAACTCCTCGGGAGCGTAGTACTTGGCTACGGGCAGGTGATCCGAGGTGGGCTGCAGGTACTGGCCGATAGTCAAGACGTCCACGAACGGGGCCAAATCTTCCATAGTCTCGATTATCTCTTCTTGCGTCTCCCCCAAACCGACCATGAAACCTGACTTGGTTACGCTACATTTTTTTGCAGTCTTGAGCAGGTCTAATGAGCGCCCATAATCGCCCTGCGGCCGCGCTGCCGAAAACAGCCGCTTGACGACCTCGATATTGTGATTCAAAATGGTGGGGTGCGAATCAAGCACCTTCTTTAGAGCCTTCTTGTCGCCTTTGAAATCGGGTATCAGCACTTCTATCTTGCAGTCGGGGTCGATGATCCTGATTTCTAAAACGGCCTTGGCAAACATGTCTGCGCCGCCGTCGGGCAGGTCGTCACGGGTTACGGAGGTTATCACTACATACCTC
>CAYSUP010000139.1:0-2765 GCA_964434205.1 uncultured archaeon
AGGACGCAAGAGCCCTAAGGGGCATGGAAATAGCAGAGAACGGCGGCATAAAGCAAGTTGACCTTAACCTCTATAAGGTACCTGCGCAGTGGGGAAGTGGATGTTACACAGTCAACTTCGGCGAGCAGACGCCGACGTGCGACTGCCCGGATTGTCAAACAAGGCATGTGAAGTGCAAGCACCAGTGGGCGGTGGAGTACTTCCTCAAGTGGCAGCGCGACGAAAAGGGCAACGTGACCGTTACACAGGTGAAACGAATAACCTATCCGCAGGACTGGAAAAGTTACACTACAGCCCAGACGCGAGAAGTCGAGTTGTTTGACAGATTGCTCAAGGATCTGGTCCAAAACGTAGAAGAGGAGGAATATGTCTTTGGAAGGCCAAAGCTCAATCTGAGGGAAACGACTTACTGCGCCATCCAGAAGGTATACTCTGGACTTTCAAGCAGAAGAGCCAGAAGTCTCTACAAGAACGCTGAGAAGAAAGAGGCGATTAGGAAGGCTCCGAACTATAATGCTGTCAACAAGCTCCTTAACCGCGAGGATGTGAAGCCAATCCTGCAGGAGCTCCTTAAACTCAGCTCGCTCCCGCTCAAGAGCGTGGAGAGGGACTTCGCGATAGACTCAAGCGGTTTCAGGACCACTCAGTTCAACGAATACTGCAAGGAGAAACATAAGACGGGGAAGAAGCACAAGTGGCTGAAAGCGCATGTGATGAGCGGGACTAAGACAAACGTGATAACCTCAGCAAGTATCACGAGGGATTATCACCATGACACGAATGAGTTCAAGCCGCTGGTCCAAAGCACTTACGACAACGGGTTTAAGATAAGTGAAGTATCCGCTGACAAGGCTTATTCAAGCAAGAGCAACCTTGGCCTTGTGGATGAGTTAGGTGGTACACCCTACATCCCGTTTAAGGAGAACGTTAGAGGGACCAGGACACGTGGAGGATCTCCAATCTGGACAAGGATGTATCACCTGTTTCAGTACAAGAACGATGAATTCATGACGCACTATCACAAGCGGAGCAACGCTGAGACTGTCTTCCACATGGTCAAGATGAAGTTCGGCGACAAGGTTCGGTCAAAGAACAGAGTGGCTCAGGAGAACGAGTTGCTGTGCAAGTTTATCGCACACAACATAGTGGTGCTTATCCACGAGATGTTTGAACTGGGGATTGAGCCAGTATTCTGCTCCTAAAATCGCTCATCTGCTCCTAAAGTCTGCTCCTTAAGTCACTTTAGTAGCAAAGCCCAGAGCCCCTTTTTCCTGATTGCATCGACGCATTTCTCGAGCACCTGCTCGGGGGTCAGCTTGTCCGTGTCGACGATCAGATCATAGACGGATTGGTCTTCTATGTCTATGTTATAAATCTTCCTATAACGCTCTTCCTCGCTTGCCTCCCTCCGGGCTATCTGGAGTTTGGCGTCTTTTGCTGAGACGCCATCGCGGCCGGATATCCTCTTAGCTTGGATAGGTAGTGATGCATCCAGCCATATCTTGAAGTCAGCATCCAATATATAAGCTCCAAGGCGCGAGTCCATGACGCAATTGCCCTTCTTTGCGAGCTCCTTCTGGTGGCGGTCAAGCTCCTTGTCGATTGAAACGACAGTCTCCGCAGCAAGGCTAAGGTCCAATATGGAGATGTCATGCGCTTTGGCCATGTCTCGCATGATTTGCCCAACTGAGTAATACTCAAGATTGAGTTTTTTTGCCAAAAGTCTGGCCAGAGTGCTCTTCCCGCTTCCAATTGAGCCTCCGACCGTTATTATCATTTCAGTCTCCTGTCTTGAGTCTTCTGTCTTGAGTCTCTTGTCTTGAGTATTCAGTCTTGAGTCTTTTGTTCTTCAGTTGCCGGCCGTCTAGTCTTCTTTCTTGGCTTTCTTCTTGGGCTTCTTTTCCTTGGGGGTCGCAACATCGCCTTCGGCTTTTGGGGCTTTTAAAACGTTGGCCCCCTCAACTTCCGCTTCCTCGCCCTTGGCCTCGTCCTTCTTTACCTTCTTGGCTTTTTTTGGTTTTTCAATGTCTTCGTCCGCTATTATCACTATCTTCTTGGACCTGTCAACACCACCCATAGCCTTGGAGGCAATTTGCACTTCTTTGGGCAATGCACCGTACCAGCCTGCAGGCAAGAACTTTTCTAGGGTGAGGTCACGCTTAACGGCGTATCCGCTTTCCATCCGGGCTTTGTACTTCTCGAAGTCTTTTACGCAGTTGCCGCAAAGGACACCGCCGAACTTCCTGTTCACCCTCCTCTTGCTTCTCGTCATTGCTCGGATGACGCTGGGTATATCCCTCGGCACGCCCTGCAGTTTTCCCGTGCAGCGGGAACATGATGCCGGATCTGGCTTCTCTTTAACATAATGCTTGACATTTCCCCCTTTCGGAGTCCTCTTGAAGAGGATCCTTAATCCTTGTTTGCTCTTGTGTTGCTTCATTTTTATCAGTATTTATTATAGTGAATTAAACTACATTGATTAAACGGCGCCCTTCTCTTTCATTGTCTCCATCTTCTCCAGATGCTTTATCCCTTTTGAGTGCCCCCAAAGGACCTTGTTTTTGACTGGGGACAATGCAGCAGTCAAGATGAAGAAGGATATGATATACCACCAGTACCAGCCAAGCTGTATGCCCATTATGTTTATCTCCACCGGCTTATACAACGGTGCAGCCGCAACAGAGACTTTTGCCAGTTCTGATGCAGCCTGTGGCGAAAAGCCCGCAGTAAGGCTGCCGGGCGGCGAGAAGTGCACAGTATAAGTT
>CAYSUP010000140.1:0-2748 GCA_964434205.1 uncultured archaeon
CAAAGAGCATACATGAAGGTGTGAAGGCGCTCATGTGCTGATTAGTTTGTAGGTAGTCTTAAGACTAATACGCATGCAGTTTCAAGACTGGCCTGCATGTCATCTTAAGATTACTCTGCATGTTGTTTTAATCGTCCTATTAAGTTGCCAACCTCCCGATGGAATATACGCCCGGCTTCATCAGGGCTCTTTGCATCCCACGTTACAATCTCTGCGTTGTCGCTGAGGATAATATCCGAACCGACTTTTCGGATATCCTGCGGCCCGCGGAAACGCGAATCTTTCTCATAGATCAGCTTTACTGCCCTTGGCTGTCTCTCAATGGTATAATCATGCAAGACATGGCCGGCATTGA
This sequence comes from uncultured archaeon, assembly GCA_964434205.1. Lineage (GTDB taxonomy): Archaea > Altiarchaeota > Altiarchaeia > JAFGQM01 > JAFGQM01 > JBFYKJ01. The sequence goes on from CAYSUP010000140.1 coordinate 356, forward strand.
TAGAAGCTTCATCCAAGGGGGACACACTTGCGCGCACTATCGGGTGGCCGTCGGGCGTTTCTTCAACACGCCATGCCAGATCCATGTTTTTGCTGTCGAGCATTCGCCTTTGTATTGCCCGGACTTCAGCCAGATGCTCAGATGGGATATGCCTGCGCTCGATCTCGTCCAGCCGCTTTGCGCCCTCCAATGCGACCCTGATGTCACGAGCACTGGGACCTTTTGTCTCATGGAAGGGAACCCGGCCTGGCGGGCGCCCCATAGGACCCCTGCTGACCGGGCCACGACCTCGGATCATCGTTTTAAGTCTTTATCTTGTTATGAGATAAATAACAGTAGAGATAAATATCAGTAAAAGGATAAAAAAGGTGGCTAAGACTATTTTCATCCCATGCCGCTCGAAGGCAGACATCGAGCTTGTTGCCGATAATATTTTGGAAAAGGTCGATTTCAAAAAGATCGGCCTTGTCACAACGGCGCAGTTTGTCGATGACCTGAAAGGAATCAAAAAAAGGCTTAAAGCAAAAGGGAAAACTGTGATTGTCTCGCCTGGCCGGCCAAACCCCGGGCAAGTCTTGGGCTGTGATGCCAAGGCCGCAAGCGGGCCGGGGGCTAAGGGCGCAGAGGCTTATGTCTATATCGGTACCGGCCACTTCCACCCGCTAAGAGTCGCCCTTGAGACCGGCAAGCCTACATATATCGCTCATCCAAGCGGCGGGATAGAGAAGGTCTCTGATGAGCTTGTCATGAAGCATAAAAAGATACGGGCTGCCCGCATGTACAGGTTTGATGAGGCAAAGGTCGTCGGGATTTTGGTTTCTACAAAGCCCGGGCAAAACAGGATGAAAAAAGCGCTTGAGCTGAAGAAGAAGCTGGCAGGGAAGAAAGAAACGTTTATATTCGCGGCAAATGAAATTAAACCCGACTATTTAATAGGGTATAATGTAGACGCATGGGTGAACACGGCGTGCCCGCGAATAACCGAGGACGCATTTGAAAAGCCCATGGTTGACATTTCTGAGATTAAATGACAAAGAAATCGACAGTGGTGAATGACAAAACGATAGTTGTGAATGATAACGCGATAGTTGTGAATGACAAAACGATAATGGTGAATGACAAAATGACTGAAAAATTCGTTATGCCCGGTGAGGTCGTTGAAACCGACAAGAAGATGGGCTATGGCTTGTACAATGAAGAGGGCAAAGTGTATGCCGCTCTGGCCGGCAACGTAAAGGAAGCTGGCGAGATGATGTTTATTGAATCCGGCAACCCGATTGTCGAGATAAAGAAGGGTGACCACGTGATAGCATCCGTCGAGAACGTCAAGGAAAAGGTCGTCCTTGTCAAGATACTCAAGGTCGTGGGGAAGCAAAGATCTCTTCCGACTGAGGATTTCGGCGTCATACGGGTCATGGACATAGCGCCCGGATACACAGAGAAGGCAAGCGATGAGTTCAAGATTGGCGACATCATAAAGGCCGAAGTCGCGCAGGTGTTGCCCGACGACGTGATTTTGACTACAAAAAGCCCGAATTTGGGCGTCATTGAGGGCTATTGCTCGCAGTGCAGGGGAATACTTCAGATGAAAGACGGGAAGCTAGTCTGCAGCGTCTGCGGCAAGAGCGAGAGGCGAAAGACCTCTCGGGATTATTTACTATAAAAAAGAGGGAACGATGGAAGTCAAAATAGTCGACAGCACGAAAGACAGGATAAAGTTTGAGATACACGGTACTGACCATGCCATGATGAACCTTTTGCGGGATAAGCTGGCAAAGACAAAGGGCGTTGATTTTGCAACTTATTCACAGCCGCACCCGCTTATCGAGGGTTTTATGGTGACAGTCAGGGGCGATGACCCGGAGAAGCTTGTGAAAAGGGCACTATCTGAAGTTAAGTCCGACATGAAGGAAGTCAAAGCTGCGATGAAAGCGGCAAAATAAATCCAAAGATTGCAAACCAAAAACTGTAAACTGCAGACTGTAAACCGTAAACTGAAATGCCACTCGGGGGCCTTAAGTGGAGAAAAGAACTGGAGGGCGAAGAGTCTAAGAAGCCCGAGGTTCCCGGTAACGACAAAACGGATAGTTCCAGCATCAAGACGGATAGTTCTGATGAATCAAGCCAGCCTGCAGTAGACCCTGCCGCTGCCCCGCACGTAAAAATTTACCACTATGTCAAAAAGAAACATCATCATATAAAAAAGCTCAAGCACAGGTATTTCCCGGGGGTGGCTGGCGAGATCGTAAGCTTTCTCTTCGCATTCCTTGTGGCATGGGTCGTCATACAAATGTTGGGGTGGGCTCTTGGGACGCCAAACCCGCTTGTCGTCGTAGAGTCAGAGTCTATGGTGCATGGGGACAACTGGGGAGCATGGTATTTGGATCATAGTG
>CAYSUP010000141.1:0-2655 GCA_964434205.1 uncultured archaeon
CCCCTATACCGGATGCGGGCCAAAAGCGCTCACTATTTGCTTGGACAAGGCGCATACAAAGAGGATACTTGCCGGTGCAAGCCTCCCGACGCCCGATTTTTATATTGCAAAAAACGAGAATGACCTAAAGCCGGACTTTGGCTTTCCAGTTATCGTCAAGCCGCTTAGGGAAGACGGCAGCATTGGCATCAAGCATGACTCAGTGGCGTTGGGCAAGGAAGAGCTCGCAAGGCTTGTAAAGCGCGTTATAGAGACCTACAGGCAGCCGGCACTTGTGGAAAAATTCATCAGCGGCCGTGAGTTCAATGTCGCACTACTTGGGAATAAAGACCCCCTAGTGTTGCCAGTCTCCGAGATAAAATTCGAGGGATTGCCGGAGAAAGAAAGGATAGTTTCTTATGAGGCTAAGTGGGTCGAAGACTCACCTTACTTCAAAGGGACTGTCCCGGAGTGCCCTGCAAAGATTGATGAAAGGCTGGCCAAGGAACTAGGGCAGATCTCAAAAGAGGCATATTCACTTTTAGAGCTTCGCGGGTACGGCCGCGTGGACATGCGCGTTGATGGGGGCGGGCCGAAGATACTTGAGGTGAACCCAAATCCTGACATAGACCTTGATGCCGGGTTGCCGCGAGCTGCAAATGCTGCCGGGTTTTCATATAACCGGCTTATCGAGAAGATCCTGAACTACGGGCTGGAAAAATAATCAGGCTTTTTTAGAAAAGTGATTTGTCCTATTTATAGAAAAGTGAATTGTCATAATTAAAATGAAGATAAGACCAGTGGCTAAAAAAGATGTTTCTCAGCTCAAGCGCATAATAAAAGAAACACCGGAATTTGACAAGGGGGACATCTCGACCTGCTTTGAATGCCTTGAGGCATATCTTGGCGGCGATAAGACCTATTACTTTGATTGCGCCGAGGACAACGGCGAACTATCCGGATTTGTCTGCTACGGGTGGGACACAATAGCCAAAGGAGTCCTTGAATTTTATTGGATAACAGTTGATAAGAAAAAGAGACGGGAGGGTATTGCAAGACTATTGCAGTTACACGTCGAAAAGGAAGCAAAAAAGAAAAAAAGCAGGATTATTTTTGCCGAGACAGAATCCGATGATGCATATGCAAACACCCGGAAGTTCTACAAAAGCTGCGGCTATGTTGAAAAGGCGCGCGTCAAGGATTTTTATAGTGCGGGCAATGACAAGATAATATACGGCAAGGCAGTTTAATTAGCAGTATTGGATTAATTATTCCTTATCAAGTTAATTATTCCTTATTCAAATGGCGACTCCTTTATGCAAATATTTTGGCGAGTGCGGCGGATGTTCGATGCAGCATCTTGACTATACGGTGCAGCTAGAGAACAAAAGAAAAGCCCTTGAGGGCTACGCAGGGTTTAAGGGTGTTCAAGTCTTTTTTGGCCAGGAGTACCGCTACAGAAACCGTATGGACGCCGTCTTTCACCCGCACGGCCTTGGCTTTCGGAGGAAGGGCACTTGGGACAAGGTCATAGACATCGAATCCTGTGCAATCTCGGATGCGCGCCTTAACGAGCTGTTTAAGGAACTCAGGGATTTTTTTAAAACCGTTGATGCCTTTGACTTAAAGAAACACACAGGAACATTCCGCTATGCAGTTGTTCGCACGAATAGTAACGGGTCTTCAATCTCATTTGTCCTTAACAGCAGCTCTTTGCGGGTCAGCGAGGCAATAGAACGAATAAAGCAGTTTGCCGCAAAGACGACTGCCGAGAATGTACTAGTCGCTTATGTGCCTGCCGAGACTGATGTCAGCTTGTCTGATGAATATTTTACAGTCAAGGGTAGCGATATGCTAAAGGAGACCTATATTGGCAAGGAGTTTACATACTCCTCTCAGGGCTTTTTCCAGAACAATCACGGGATGGCAGAGAAGATGCATAGTTACGTGCACAAGCTTCTGAAGAGCCATGACACTCGGCAATCTACACTTCTTGACCTTTACGGTGGTGTAGGCACATTTGGGATAAACAACGCTGACCTTTTCAGACAGACGCTGATAGTGGAAAGCGTCCAAAGCTGCATTGACGCGGCCAACGCCAACATAAAGAATAACTCAGTTTGCAATGCCGAGGCGATGGTGCTGGACGCACGGTATCTGAAAAAGCTCGACCTTAAGCCCCCGCTTATTGTGATAACCGACCCGCCTCGGTCAGGCATGCACCCAAAGACAATAGAAGAGCTTATCAGGCTTAGGCCGAATGTTTTGATTTACGTCTCTTGCAACGCCGAACAGCTCGGGAAAGACTTGCTAAAGTTCAAGGGCTATACGCTAAAGAGCCTTGTAATGTTTGACCTCTTCCCCCAGACGCCGCATATGGAAGCTGTGGCCGAGCTAGTCCTTTAGGGCAATATGTTCATATCTTTAGGGCAATATACTCATATCCTTAGGCGCAATATACTCATATCCTTAGGCGCAATATGCCCATATCTTTACCTCTTGGAGGTTTTTATTCCCCTACCCTTAATTATTAAACCCGCCCAGAATGGAAACCACCGTAGCCGACATCATGAGGAAAAAGTTCGTTTCGTTCAAAAAGACAGATTCTTTGGTCAAAGCCATTGATGTTTTTCTTACTAACCCCGACATGGTCTTTCCCGTAGTCGATGATAAAAA
>CAYSUP010000142.1:0-2646 GCA_964434205.1 uncultured archaeon
GTATGAGGTCCTCAGTCCCAATATCCTTTCGGTGCGCCAACGGCCCTCTTATGTATTTGGTGGATTTCTCTGCTATCTTCTCGGCGGCGGATATTGAATCAGAAACCCCTATGACTGCAATCGCACGCGAGCCTGATGTCAGGACTTTGCCGTCCTTTTCACCGACTGAAGCGTAATAGACATGCGCACCCGCTTTCTTTATGGCCTCTTCGTTTACTATTATTTCAGCGCCCTTCTCCGGCTTTTCCGGGTATCCGCTTGGGACCAGATATTTGCAGACCGTTGCCTTTTCCTCAAAACTTATGTCAAGGTCTTCAAGGCCTCCTTTCACCATCGCTTTTAGGACATTGACAAAGTTTCCCTTGAACAAGGACAGCACGTTCATGGCTTCAGGGTCGCCAAAGCGGGCATTGAACTCTATCAGCTTTGGGCCATTTTGCGTCACTATGAATTGGCCGTATAGCGCACCCTTGTAGATGGCGTCGGTCTCTTTCTTTAGGGCAAGGACTGCTTCCCTCATCACCCTTAAACCAAAATCATAATCCTCTTTTGTGAGAAACGGTAGTATATAGCCCCTGCCCGTGTATGATCCCATTCCTCCAGTGTTTGGCCCTACGTCGCCGTCATACGCGCGCTTATGGTCCTGGACCATCGGCATCCCGAGAAGCTCATCCGGCGAGACAAACGCCTGCAAGGTGAACTCTTCGCCTATTAGTTTCTCTTCTATGACTACGCTATTTAGCGTCCCAATGGTGCCGCCAAGTATCTCTTTTGCATATTTCTTGGCCTCTTTTTTGTCTTTCAGGTGCTCGCCCATTATCTTGACCCCCTTGCCGCCCGTGAGGCCGGCGGGCTTTACAACAAGCTCTATGTCGGTGCCGTCAACAAAGTCGTCAACTTCTTTGGGGTCGGTTATGATCTTGAATATCGGCGCACCGGGAACATTATATTTCTTCAGGAGGCTGCGCGTGAATGCCTTGTCGGTTTCCAGGCGGGCTGCACTTTTGCCCGGGCTTGCAACTTCGATTCCCTTTTTCTCAAGAGCGTCTACAACGCCCGCCTCGAGCGGCGCCTCTGGGCCGACTACTGCAAGTTTTGCGCCTTTTGACTTCGCCCATTTGGCAACGGCCTCAGAATCGCATATGTCACCTACGGCAAACTCTTTAGAAAGCCTGGCAATCCCGGGGTTCTTGCTTGACATATACGCATAAAGATCCCCTTTGCCAGCGACAATCGCCTCTGCGATTGCATTCTCCCTCGCACCGTTGCCGACAAGTAAGACTTTCATTTTATGAAAAAGGATAGAGAGTGAGATTTAATATTCAAAATATAAAAAAGCGAGAAAAAGCCGCTGAAGTGAGAAAGAATCACTGAAGCGAAAGAGGATTACTGTTCTTGGCCTTTCTTGGATATCGCTATTGCCTGCCTTCTCGCCTGCATCTGGGCCTGCCTCTGCGCCTGCATCTCCTCGAGCTTTGCCTTCCGTTCCACCATCGGCTTTATGTGGCGCTCGTCGACCCATTTCTTCCATTCATCATAGACATCTTCGAAGTCGATCTTCTTGGAAACCGCTTTTGCTCTCTCTTCTATAAGCTGCAGCTGGTTGTTTATCGGGACTGTGAAGTTGGATTCGAGGAGCATGGGTATGTCGTATTTCCTCTTTGACTCAACAAGGTAGTTCTTCGTCTTGGCCCTGATGTTTATCTCGTTCCAGATGTCAGAGAAGGAGATGCCGCGCATCCGCATGATCTTTTCAAAAAGCTCGCTCTCTTTTGTGGTCTCATAGATTTTCTCGTCGATGTAAAGCTTGTTTAAGTCCCAATCATCGGTCTTTGCGGAGTAGGTCATTATGTCCTCAAAGCCGTGCTCGACATAGGGATCGTCGTTCCAGTGCTTCTTGACTTCAGTCAGCTGTATCATGCGCCTTTGTTTTGTTAGGGCGCCTTTGAACCTGATAGGAGCGCATACAACGACAAGGTCTGTTGCCTTGAATGAGGTTGTCGGGACTTCAAGGTCGTTTACAATCCTGTCCCATACTGAATACGCGCTCTCGCCGTGTATTGTCCCCATGACTACGTTGCCGACAGCGCCGACACGCATAGCCTCATATAAGACCTTGGCTTCCTTGGAACGGACTTCGCCGATTATAAGGACCGAGTCTCCAAGACGAAGTGCGGTTCTGAGGGCTTCTTCCGGCGCAACTTCGCTCTCGGTCTGTGAAGTGACAATGGCTGAGCGCGTCTTTAGCTGCTGTATGTTAAAGCCGAGGTTTTTCATGTATGCTATCGGCAGTTCAAGAGTGTCTTCCTGGGTCAGTATCCTCAGGTTCTGCGATATCTCAAGCATTAGGGCGTTCATAAAAGACGTTTTGCCAGAGCCTCTGGACCCCGTAACAATAGTGGATGCTTGCGCGTCAATGAAAAAGGATAATAGGCCGGCTCCTAGCGGATTTATCATCTTCACATCAAGGAACTGCGGGATTGTCCATGGCGTTTCCTTGTGCCTTCTGAAGGTCAATGAGATGCCGCTGGGGCTTAGGGGTTTTCCAATGACGCAGATCCTCGAATTGAGCACGTCAAGGTCCAGGTCCAATACGGGATGTGATTCGTCAAAAGGCCTCCCCGATATCGCCCTGAACTTGGATAT
>CAYSUP010000143.1:0-2623 GCA_964434205.1 uncultured archaeon
GGCACCGCGTGGGCAGAAACTGGTATATGTATCGACCCTGCTGCAACACCTGCCTGCTCGCTTCCAGTTCCCTTGCCAAACATCGTCATCGATGCCGCAATGATGAGGACAACAACTACGAAAAGTATGACAATGACTTTTGCATCAAGGTTTGATGCCATGACCCGCTCGGTTTGCACAATCTCCACTTCCTCCTTTGTTATTTCCGGCTCTTCCTTCTCGGCTTCCTTCACCTGGTCAAGGGTCCTCATGAGCGGCTTTTCCCTTATTGCAAGTATCTTAGACTCGGTAGCCCTGAGCTTTTCTTCGTGGTCAAATATCTGCTTTTGGGCTTCCCCCTCGCTCAGCTGCTTCTTGTAGAAAGAGAGCTTGATGTGCTGTATGGTCTTCATAATGCGCATCCGGTCAGTCTCAAGCTCGCTTAACGCCTGCTCAAGGCGGTGCTTGCGGTGGCCGGAGGTCATCATAAGGAAGATGACAAATAGCACAAATACAGCTGCAGCCAGCACCAAAGGGTCCATCTCAAAGTTAAGGGAACGGGGTTTAAAAACTATTTAAGACTACCTAAGACCGGTTAGGGGTTGCTTAATGCTATCGAGGGCTATTTGACAAACACTTCAGAGTACATGAGCGCGATGCCCAAGGCCACAAAACCGCCGGCAACTAGTGCAGGCTCGCGGATAACAAGGCCGCCGAGTACCAAAACGCCGCCCAGGATCATGAGTATCGGGGGCATTAAAGCCTGTGAGTCCTTGGCAAAGAATGCCATTACTAGGATTAGGAAGAATACGGCCATCAATATTTCATGCGAATAGCCTGCGCCCTTTTTGTCCATGGGTGTTTAATGGGATTAAAGATAAAAAATAAAAATACGGAAATTTTGGCTATTACTTTTTAAGCCCCGGCACTTTGGCCATCCGGTTGAATGCCTCCTCAAGGACAGGAATGTCAGCATTGCCATAGCTTATCCTTATGCATCCCTTGCCTTTGCTGCCGAAGGGGGAACCCGGTACAGTGCCGACACCCCTTGCAAGTAACTCGTCGGCCAGCTTGATGTCGTCCCAGCCCTTGAAATATGGGAAGACATAGAAAGCGCCACCCGGCTTAACACACGTGCAGTTGAGTTCTGCTATCCGCTTCATCGAGTATTCGCGCCTCTTTTTGAATGCCTCGGTCATTTCATGCGCAGCCTTTTGAGCCTCCAAAGTGAAACATGCAAGAGCGCCGTATTGCGCGAATGTCACGGGGTTTGAGATGGACTGCTCTTGTATGAGCACCATCTTATCTATCACGTCCTTCTCGGGGCATGCAGCATAGCCAAGCCGCCAGCCGGTCATCGAGTATGGTTTTGAGAAGGCGTTGACTGTTATTGTCTTGTCATATGCGGAGCCTATGCTAAAATGCTTCTCATCGTAGATTATCGTGTCATAGCACTCGTCTGAGATTATCCACATGTCGTTTTGGCCGGCGATCTTTATGATCTCGCGCAGCACTTTCTTGGGATAGACGGCGCCTGTGGGGTTATTGGGCGTGTTCACCACGACCATCTTAGCCTTTGACGAATCAAGGGCGCTCATGAAGTCCGAGTCCGGAACAAAACCATTTTCAGGCTTTAAGGGCAGCCATGATACTTTCCCCTCTGCGAGCTGTACCATGCTCTCATAGCTTACCCATGAGGGGTCGGGAAGGGCAACCTTGTCGCCCTTGTCAACCATCGACATGAAAATCTGGTAGAGGATGTTCTTGGCACCCATACTGATAATTACTTTGTCCTTGTCAATCCCCTTCACGCCCTTGCCAATCAGCTGTTCGGAGATTTTCGCCCTGAGTTTGGGTATGCCGTTTGTCGGGCCGTAATGCACTTGGCCATCATCAAGCGCCTTTTTGCATGCTTCAACAATAACTCGGGGGGTGTTGAAGCCCGGCCTGCCTATTGTCAGGTTTATTATGCCTTCTTTCTTGGCTAAAGCTGCATATTTAAATGTGGCTGACGGCTGCACGTCAAGAACCCTTTTTGCAAAGACAGAGCCCATTTTGATTACCAAAAAGGGAGATTGGGAACAGAAAGCGCGATTTATCGCGCCTTCTCCGCACCCTTGCCCTTGTTCCTCAGCCCGCGGCTCTTTTTGGAGGACGATGTGAGCCCCCTGTGCACACGGCCCCGGTGGTTCTTCTCACATATCCAGTTTATCTCCTTGTCGCCCTTTATGTGCGGGTTTCTGGGATCTACGAGTATCACTTCAAAGTATTTGTACATTCCGTCTTCCCACAGCCAATATGAGCCAAGGACCTCGCAGTTCGGGAATTTCTGTGCTGCGCGCTCTTCGGCCACCGTCTGCTTGCTCTTGTCAAGCATCGTGTAACTGTAGGCCTTTGACGGCTTTCTTCCGCCCTGGAACTGGCGCCTCTTTCTGCCCCCCTTGTCAACACGGGAAACGACAGCTACAAAGCCTGGTTTGTCCTTCCAGCCAAGCTCCCTTGCGCGCCAAGCCTTGACCGGCTTGTCCTCGGGTTGTATAGTATCATCCTTCCGCCATACGCGAGCCCTGTCGACCCAAACGGTCCTAAGGTCGCTTATAAGCGCTTTGTAAGCAGTCAGGTCTTTCTCTTTCAGGGCTAATAC
>CAYSUP010000144.1:0-2593 GCA_964434205.1 uncultured archaeon
CAAGGCGACGGGACTGGAGGTGGGGGCAGTGGGGGAGGCTCTGGAGAATCCGGGGATGCCGCTTCTTCGCAAGATATTAGTACCGGTACAGGGCCCCAGCAAGACATTTATGGCGATAGCTCGATAGCGCAGATAGAGGGCGAAGACCTTGAGATGGAGATACACCCGGAGTACGGCGAGAGCACAGACTTTGACTTTGAGAGCCCGGAGGGTGAGGAGGGCGTGAACGAGGTGAAGAACGGTTTTGTGCAGGCTACGGCCTCTGAGTCTTACGAAGAGAACATACCATCGCAGATGGAGGGGGCAATAAGGAAATATTTTGAGAAGCTGACAGAGGGATGATGCAATCCATTCGGTAGCAGTGATTGCCAGGAATCTATGGTTTATATTAAGCAATTCGTTATTTAACAAAAATGACAGAGACTGAGACTTATAGGCAGGCAAAGAACATCTTTGACAAGGTTATGAACTCCATGCGGAAGACCATAATCGGGCAGGATGAGGTTATAGAGGACATGATTATCTCTATAGTGACGGGAAGCCATGCCCTCCTTGAGGGTTATCCCGGACTTGGAAAGACGATGATGATACGCGCGCTTGCGCAGACGCTTGACCTCAAGTTCAGCAGAGTCCAATGCACACCTGACCTGATGCCTTCCGACATAACGGGCACATACATAATAGAAGAAGAGCAAAAGACAGGAAAAAAGGTCTTCAGGTTCCAAGAGGGACCCATATTTGCCAACATCGTTTTGGCCGACGAAATAAACAGGGCTACACCAAAGACGCAATCGGCGCTCCTTGAGGCCATGCAAGAAAAGCAGGTTACTGTCGGCAACAATACGTTCTGCCTGGACCTTCCTTTCTTTGTCCTTGCAACACAAAACCCGCTTGAGATGGAGGGGACATATCCGCTACCCGAAGCGCAGCTTGACAGGTTCCTTTTAAAGCTTATGGTGCAGTACCCGAAATTTGAGGATGAAGGCAAGATAGTAGAATTGTACACGGGTGAAAGCGTCCCGCAGCCGCAGAAAATCCTCAGCAAGGATTTGATAATTGACCTTGGGAAGCTCGCGAGGATGATGCCGGTGTCCAATGAGATGAGGGAATATGTCATGCGCATAGTCGTGGCTACGCGCCCGGGCAAGGAAAACAAAGCAGCCAGCCAATATTTGGAATATGGTGCATCTTCGCGCGCCGGCATAGGGATAGTGCTTGCTGCAAAGGCCCGCGCCCTCCTGCACGGCAACAATTATGTCAGCAAAGCAGATATAGAGGCCATGGCCTTCCCAGTCCTGCGGCACAGGCTGATACTCAATTTTGAGTCTGAGAGAGAGGGCATCAAAACGGATGATGTCACAAAGATGATACTCGATTCGGTCAGATAAACCCGCGCGTTCTTCAGTCTATTGGGGAAATACCCTTACAAAAGGATGATCGACCTTGAATTCATAAAGCAGTTGAAGACTCTCGACCTTCTGGCCAAGAAAAAGATTATCAGCAGCTACGCCGGCGCACAGCGCTCGCTAAGGCAGGGGCGCGGCATCGAGCCTGTTGACCACCGCGAGTATTTCCCAGGAGACGACTTAAGGTTTGTCGACTGGAAGGTATATGGCCGGACTGAAAAACTCTTTATCAAAAGGTTTGAGGAAGAGAAAAGCCTTACGACCCACGTGCTGGTCGACGCCAGCAACAGTATGAATTTTGGCAGCGCGAAGCGCACAAAATATGATTTTGCATCCATGCTCGCACTTGGGTTTGCTTATCTTGTTACCCGCGAGAACGAAAAGTTCGCCGTCTGCACATATAATGAGGAGCTGCGCGACACTATGCAGCCCAAGCGCGGGAAAAGGCAGTTCTTCAGGGCAATAGATGTGCTTAACAAGCAGAAACTCGGCGGAGTCACAAACCTGGAAAAATCCGGCGACAGGTATGCTGAGCTCATAAGGACCAGGTCGCTTTGCATTGTGATATCCGATTTCCTTGAGCCTATAGAGACGATACAGCAGGGCCTTTTGCATCTTGCAAAAAAATCCAGGAATATGATAGTTATTCATGTGGCAGACCCGGCTGAGAAGAGGCTGGAGCTCCAAGGGGACGTGAAACTCTATGACCTTGAGACAAACAGGATAAAGAAGATATTCTTCACTCCGCAAGTCAGAAGGGAATACGGAATCAAGTTCATGGGGCATATTGAGCATGTGCAGCATTCTTGCGACAGCATTGGCGCAGATTTTTTTTCAGTTACAACGGATGAGCCGATTTTTGACATCTTCTTCAAAATAACGCACGTAGCAACAAGAGGGCATGAGAAAGCATGAGAATAGCGAGGGTATTACTATATATTATTATAAGATAGGCATATGATAAGACGGGCATAGGATAGGATGAGCATGTGATAAGATGAGTATATGATAAGATGAGCATGTGATAAGATGAGTATATGATAAGATGGCTGACTTGATGAATCCGTGGGGGCTTTACCTTTTTGCAATCTTCATACCAGTCATAATACTCTATCTGCTCCGGCCAAAGCCAAAAGACCTGCATATCCCGTCACTCATGTTCATAATCGAGATAGACCAGAGAAGGC
>CAYSUP010000145.1:0-2562 GCA_964434205.1 uncultured archaeon
AAGGAGCTGGGTGTCTGGGACATATTGGTTAAAATTTGAGGAAAGTTAAGGCTTAAAATCCCGGGCGCCCCTTCCCTTAATGTCCGTTCAAGGTAAAAAAGTTCCATCTTTTCAACGGGCAGCACGCCTCTCTGGTGCAGTTTTTTTATGATGTTGAGGCGCCTTAAGAGCACATCCCTTCTCGCAGCCATCATTTTTTGGGACTCGCCGGCGGGCCGCAAAAGCCTGTCGGCGTATCCTTCGGCATCGGCCAAGAAACTCTCCAGCTGCTGCTCGGCAAGGCGCTCGTGTGCCATATCTTTTTTTTGCTTCAAAGGATATAAACCCTATGGCAGCGCGGCAAAATCCATATTTATCTATTATACCATAACTTTATCATGGATTCTTTGAGGGTATCTATCGCGCAAGAGTTATCTCGCTTTCTAAATGATGTGCCCCTAACGATGATAAAGGATGTGCCGCCAGACATCGAGGGTGACTTTGCCTTCCCTTGCTTTGCCCAGGCAAAGGTCGAGAAAAAAGAGCCCCAGGAGGTCGCGCAGGAACTGGCAAAAAAACTTAAGGGCAAGCTTATAAAAAAGGCCGAAGCCAAGGACGGTTTTGTCAATATAACCATAAATCCTGCGGGTATCTCAAGCGTCCTGTTGGATGAAATCGCATCCTCCAGGGAAGACTACGGCAAGGGCAAAAAGCAGGGAAAGATAATAGTGGAGCACACGTCGGCCAATCCCGACGCCCCGCTGCATGTGGGGCACATAAGGAATTCCATACTCGGCGACTCGATGGTCAGGATACTGCAGTTTTCCGGATATGACGCAAAGCCCCAGTTCTTCATAAACGATATGGGCGGCCAGCTCGCGATACTCGCATCTTACATAAGCAAGCTGGACTATGCCGAGGAGCTGAAGAAATCCAAGAAGAAGCCCGACGCATGGATAGGCGAGATGTATGTTGCTGCCAACCAGCAGATAGACCCGGTCGTTGCAAAGGCTTTGCAGGGGAATTACGAGCGCGGCGGAAAAGACATACGCAAGGTATTCGATTTCATTGTAGAAACCGCGATAGGCGGCTTTAAGGAGACCTTTAAGAGCTATAACATAGAGGTTGAGAAATACGTCCGCGAGAGCGATTTTGTCTTTGGCGGCGCAGTAAAAGACATACTCGAGCGGCTGAAGAAGACGGCCTACTGGTTTGAGAAAGAGGGCGTGTCAGCAATCGACCTTGAGAAATACGGGATAAAAAAAGAGCTCGTACTCCTAAGGAGCGACGGGACTACGCTTTACACTACGCGCGACCTTGCCTACCACCTATGGAAGCTGACGCAGGCCGACTGTATCAACGTCATAGCCAATGAGCAGACTTTGCAGCAGCAGCAGCTCAGGGCAGCGCTTGAGATACTGGGGGTTGCAGACGTAAACAAGCGCGTCAGGCACCTGTCATACGAGTTTGTCACAATACCCGGAATGCGCATGTCCTCGCGGACCGGGGAATATATCTCAGCAGACAACTTGATGAAAGAGGGCATCGAGAGGGCGCGCGAAGAGATAGACCAGCGCAATCTGGATGTGCCTGAGCCTGAAAAGGAAAAAATCGCCAAAGCGGTCGCTGCCGGTGCCATCCGTTTCAACATGATTAGGATAACCCCGCTTAAGCCGATAGAGTTCAAGTGGGAAGAAGCCCTGAACTTCGAGGGCGAGTCGGCGCCATACCTGCAATACAGCCATGCGCGCGCATGCAGGATTATTGAAAAAGCAGGCAAACAGGAGAAGACCGATTTTACCGGCGCAGAGTTCAGCATGGAAGAAAGAAAGCTCTTGATACTCCTTTCCCAGTTCCCCGAAGTCATCTCCGCGGCAGCGAGCGACCTAAAGCCGAACTTGCTTGCCAACTATCTATTTTCTCTTGCCGAGGCCTTCAGCAGGTTCTATTTCAAATGTCCCGTCATCGGCTCGGAGGAGCCGCAGAAGAGCGCGCGCATAGCGATGGTCAAGGCCTTTAAGCAGGTTGTGGCCAACGGGCTTGAAGTGCTTGGCATTGAGCCTTTGGAGAGAATGTAATTGCCAGCTTTTCCATGTTAAAATTCCAACTTTTCCATGTTAAAATTCCAACTTTTCCATGTTAAAATGCTAGCTTTTCCATGTTAAAAATGTCCAAAGAGAGCGTACAGAGATTTTTGATAGTAATCGACCTTGTCTTCTTTGTAACGGTGCTCTTACTCGCTGCTTACGGTGCCCTGTCAAGCACATTCGGCCTTCTCACCCTTCTCACATGGGTCGCGATATTCCTGGCTACAATAGTCTCATTCACAGTCCAACTTTCCCAGGGGCCGCAGGGCATTGAATGGTATCACTACGGTATAATGTTCACAAGCGGCATGCTGATTGCCATGCTTCTCGGCCTGCTTGTGGGATTTGACATTTACGGGATAGCATTCTTGATACCCCTTGCCATCACGGGGGTAATCTTAATCAACTGGCTGTTCCTTGACCGAAGCGAGGACGAAGTGATGAAGGACCTTGAGAGGTTAAGCAAGAAGATAAAGTGACGGATTATAATCTAAAC
>CAYSUP010000146.1:0-2554 GCA_964434205.1 uncultured archaeon
TTGACCAAGAAGCCGATGCTCATCAAACAACAGCCATCTTAGCCCCGAGCCTTTTCATGTCCTCGATGAAGCCGGGGTAGGAAACCGCAACGCTCTCTGCGTGATTTATCCTTGTGGCCCCTTCTGACTTCAGTGCGGCCACTGCAAAGGCCATGACTATGCGGTGGTCCGAGAAGCTCTCTATATTAGCACCATGAAGCTTCTCTGAGCCTTCGATTAGCATCCCGTCCGGCTTTTCCTCGATCTTCGCGCCCATCTGCTTAAGCCCTTTGACCATTGCGCTTATCCTGTCGCACTCCTTTATGCGCGCGTGCTCGACATTGAATATCCGGCTCTTCCCGTGTGCAAGGGAGCACATTACGGCTGTTATCGGAAGAAGGTCCGGGGTCTGCGAAAGGTCCACCTCGACGCCGCGAAGCGTCCTTCCGCCCGAGACCTCAACGGAATTGCCGTGCGTGCGCACCGATGCATCCATCATCTTTAAGATGTCTATGAAGTACTTGTCGCCCTGCTTTGAATCCTGGAACAAGTTTCTTACTGTGACGCTGTCTTCGGCCAGCGCAGAAGCGCCCAGGACAAAAGCCGCACCCGAGTAGTCGCCCTCTACAGTATATTCAGGCCGCGAGTAGAACTGGTTGCCCGGGACATTGAAGGTGAGATAATCATCGCCCACATCGGCCCTTGCGCCAAAGTCAGTCAACGCGTCAAGAGTGACGTCAAGGTATGGTTTTGATTTAAGCTCTGTGGTTATTTCAATCGTTGTATCCTCTTTCCTAAGCGGGCATGCTATGAGGAGGCCTGAGATATATTGTGAGCTGACATCGCCGCGTATGCGTATGAGGTTTCCTTTCATCGGCCCCCGAACAGATATTGGCGGCTTGCCGTCCCTGGAAGTCGTCCTCACGCCGACAGACTCCAGCGCCTCAAGGAGCGGGGCCATCGGCCTCTTTTGTATGGAATCATCGCCGGTAAGCGTGACCTTCTTTGGCTGAAGGCTGAAGACTGAGGACATTATCCTGATTGTCGTGCCGCTGTTTTTCACATCAACAATCTTCGGCCCGTCTATTTCGCCGCCGTTCCCGCAGACAAAAAGGTAGTCGTCGTTTATCGTCACCGAAGCACCGGCCGCGCGCATGGCGTCGATAGTCGCCAGCGGGTCCTCTGAAAGAAGCGGGTCGTATATCTTGGTTGTGCCCTTGCTGAGGCCGGCAAGCATTATCGCCCTGTGCGTGTAGCTTTTGCTCGGCGGGGCTTTCACAACGCCATGCAGCTTTTCACTGGGTGAGACCTCCAAATCCATTGATTATTTTGAAAGGGTGCGTAAAAAAGCTCTTGCGGGCCGGCAGGCTTTGCACCATAACCCCAAGTTTTAACAGCCTTTTGATGCAGACGCAGGACTTTTGATGCAAACTTCACCTAATAGGGTTCACCGCCCCCAAATATCCTAACATCTTAGTAACCACCTTGCCGTTAACCCTAACCGACTCTTGCCTATAGGCGTATTTCCTGCCTTTGATAGTCTTGATTGAGACATAAGACATGCTTAGTTAACCTTACATAGCTTAAAAACACGCATTTATAAGCTTAAATTAGCAATATTGAGTTAACCTTACAAACAAGAAGATGGACAAGGGAAGTTTATTAGGAAGTTTTAGCAAAGTAGAACATGGTCGATGTCCAAAAGAGGTTGGGGGAGCGTTATGGCTTCTTAATCGGTATTGGTGCAGCAACACTGGCAGGAGTTGCTTTAGCACCGCAATATGCTTCGTCTATTCTAATGGCGGGTTTTTTAGGAGCTCTTCTTATAATCCTTAATGAAAAGATGAACGTCGTTGATGAAAAAGTCGAGAGAATAGAGAACAAAATTGACTCATTAATAAACTCGAAAAAAGGTCGTTCAGGGGATAACTTAGTTACCTTGTTAGTTATTCTTGTTATTGTATATATCATCTACCTAATTTTGAAGGGTAGGGGGGTTATTCCATAGAGAATTCTGGTTTAATCCCTAACTCGTGCATCTCCTGAATCAGGACGCAGATATTGTGGGCTATCAGCTTACATAGCAACTCGTTCTGCTGGGCGACCCAGTTCTTGCTTTTCAGCTTGTCGCCAAACTTTGCTTTGACCATCTGAAAGACAGTCTCCACGTTGCTCCGCTTGTGATAGTGTGCCATGAACTCATCATTCTTAAACTGGAACAGGTGGTACATCTTCGTCCAGATAGGCGAGCCGCCCTTAGTCCTGCCTTTGGCGTTCTCCTTGAACGGTATGTATGGAGTGCCGCCCAGCTCCTCGACTACGCCGAGATTGTCCCTGCCTGAATATGCTTTATCCCCCGACACTTCTTTGATGTCAAAGCCTTTCTCATGTGTTACCCTGACCAACGGCTCAAACTGGGGATAGTCCGCTCCGTATTCTTCGGTTATTTTTGCTGAGGTTATCACGTTGGTTTTAGTCCCGACCATAACGTGCGCCTTTACCCATCTGTGCTGCTTCTTTTCGTGATGCTTCTCCCTGCAATACTCGCCGAACTGCGTAGTCCTGAAACCAGAGC
>CAYSUP010000147.1:0-2534 GCA_964434205.1 uncultured archaeon
GCTCTCGGAGTCTATTGAAGCTCAGTTTTTTAATCTAGACGCGATCATGCTGATATTCATCTCCGGATTCTCGGCATTCTTCCTTATCGAGCGCGTCCTCCACTGGCACCACTGCCACGAAGGCAAGTGCGATGTCCACGCGTACAGTTACCTCATTCTCTTCGGCGATGGCATACACAACCTGATTGACGGACTCGTCATCGCTTCGGCGTTCGTGACTGATGTAGGTCTGGGCTTTGTGGCCTCTTTTCTAATCATGGCCCACGAGCTGCCGCAGGAGATAGGCAATTTTGCCGTCCTTTTGCACGCGGGCATGAAGGCCAAGAAAGCGCTTCTTTATAACTTTGCGGCCCAGCTGACCGCAGTAGTGGGCGGTCTAGTCGGCTTTTTCTTCTTCTCAGACCCGCTCAGGTACTTCATGCTTCCTTTTGCAGCTGGCGGGTTTGTGTACATTGCGGCCTCAGACCTGATTCCAGAGTTCCACAAGGAGCCGAAGATGAGCAGGGCCATGCTAGCTTTCCTTCTTTTCATTGCAGGCGTGGCCTTTATGTACGCGATAAAGGTCATTGCGGGGCAGTTCGGGGTCGCATAGCTGTTTTTGCTTTCAAAAACACATAACTGACATGATTTGTCCCAAATGCGGAAAAAAGAGCCCTGAAGGGGAAACGTTCTGCAAGCACTGCGGGACTAGGGTAAAAGAGCACATACATGTCCTGACCACCAAGTCACTTCCCACTACAAAGAACAAAAGAATAGGCCTCATATTGATGCTGGTTGGTTTACTTGTGGTAGTCTTGTGTGCACTGTCGCTTGCAAGGGTCATCTGAGCTTTTTTCCTTTTCATGGAGAATATAACGTTATCTGAACATTCATGCCACCAAATCCGGCCCATCGGAGCTCATTGCACCCTGTTATGCACATAGCTGAGCTTGGGCCGCGGGAAATGCGCGCACTGTCACCCAAAAGCTACGTGCCTTTGGATAGGCCCAAGGCATTAAACCTGCGGCTTTTGGGAAGGCACTTCAGGACGGGGCTTTTCTCAAGAAGGTCTCAGACTGCAGTGGAAAGAGGCGAACGGGTAAGGCTAAGTCAGGATTCTTCTCGTGGGAAGTTACCTTGGCACAATGAGTTCCTCAGGAAGCACGGCGGCAGCATCAGCACGTTTGCGGATGTTGGGTGTGCATTACCCCTTGGAGCACCTACAACTCTTGAGGCCAGAAAGGCGCTTCCCAAGAAAACCAGGGTTTTGGCAGTCGATGTTGTCGGGGATTTCAAAGATCCTAGGCTTGCAAAGAGCGGATTGGAGCTGGTCGACCATTCCATTGTTGACGCCCCTTTGCCAGAACCCGCCGATGTTATACGTTTTGCCAATGTATCGTTCTACCTCAGCCCGTCTGAGAGGCGAAGGGTTCTTCTTAACATACATAAGAGCCTAAATGAGGGAGGGCTCCTTCTGGATGATAGCCACTTGTACAAAAAAACATCGAGGGGGTTTAGTCTTGTGGCCCGGAGTTTGACGCATCATTTAGGCACCAATGGCACCGGCGAACACTACTTTTAAGCACATACCCTGAAATATACCTAATGAGACTCATAATAGGGGTTTCCGGCGCATCCGGCGCTGTTTTGGCCAAGCGACTTCTGGAGGAATTAAAGAAGAGAAAGGTTGAGACACATCTGGTTATCAGTGACGGGGCTGACATGATAATCAAGCACGAACTGGGCAGGGATGAACTTACAAAGCTCGCCACTAGGTCATATGGTTCGATGGACTTTTATGCAGCCATCTCCAGCGGCTCTTTCAAGACTGACGGGATAATAGTCGTGCCATGCTCGATGAAGACCGTCGGTGCAATAGCCAACGGGATTGCGCATAACCTTCTTGTGCGCGCTGCCGAAGTATGCCTAAAGCAGGAGCGAAAGGTCATCCTTGTGCCAAGAGAGGCCCCGCTTAGTTTGATAGATCTGGAGAATCTGGTCAAGTGCAAGGCTGCCGGCTGTACGGTAATACCGCCGGTCCTTGCGTTCTATCCGAAACCAAAGACTGTAGATGACATGATTGATTTTGTCATAGGTAAAATACTTGATTCTTTAGGCATTGACAACAAGCTTTACAAGCACTGGGAAGGCGCATGAAAGCAAAAGATGCACAAAATCGGGCTATACTATCATACGAAAATGACAACGTTACTCAAGCTTGGGGGTTCGGTCATAACCGATAAGTCAAAGCCTTACACTGCTAGGCATGACGAGATTAAAAGGCTTGCCAAAGAGGTCAAGGCGGCTCTCAAGGCCGACCCAAAGATGAGGCTCATAATAGGCAACGGCGGCGGCTCGTATCCGCACCAGCCTGCAAAGAAAGGTGATCTGGCCAATGGGATAAAAGATGCCTGGCAGCTGGAGCATCTAGTCGAGACACACCGTGCTGCAGCAGAACTAAATCACATTCTCGTCACCGCTTTAGTCAAAGAGGGCGTACCTGCAATCGCAGTCAAACCCTCGAGCGCCGCTTATACGGACAGTAAGGAGATTGT
>CAYSUP010000148.1:0-2521 GCA_964434205.1 uncultured archaeon
CTATGTATGCGTCAATTGCGGCGACGGCACATGCGGCTTGGGGGAGAACTCATGCAACTGCCCCGAGGCCTGCTTGAATGCAATCGATTATACCAAGCCTGTCTCAGAGTGCTTGATATGCGAAGGTGACCACTCCGGCTGGGAGCAATACACCTGCTGCAACGATTCTTTTGAGAGCGACTGCCTTGCAGAAAACGGTATTTTGCGGTTTATCGACCTTCACCCCGTTTACACTTCAATCTGGCAATGCTTCCAAAAAGCCCCCGACGCGGGTAATTGGTGCGGGCAGGGTTCTGACTGCCTGTCGGGTGTTTGCGACTTGACTCCGGCCCTCACTACATGCGCACTGATAAAAAAGACGCTCACAAATGAAGGGTACGACTCATTCGGCAACACGAACTTTTACAATGCGACTTATTCATGCAGTACTGAAAGGCCCGGCAAGTGCAAGGAAGCTTTAGACAGTACCACGAATCCCGGCGGCCTCTCATATACGCTTAAGATGGAGGGCAAGACACTAGTCGAGATACGCAAGCCCGGTCCAATCTGGTAATCTTTATACAAAAATGGAACTGACATCAAAGGACTTTGACAGCTTTTTGAAGAAGAACAAGACATGTGTAGTCGACTTTTGGGCTCCCTGGTGCGGGCCTTGCAGGATGCTCGCGCCAAACCTAGAAGAAGTGTGCGGGGAGAAAAAAGTCCCGCTTGGCAAGGTCAACATAGACGCGGATCCGGACTTGGCTATGAAATACGGTGTCATGTCAATACCGTGTGTCATAAAGTTCAAGGACTGCCAGGACGTCGACAGGTTCATAGGCACCGTGCCCAGGGAGAGGATAACCAAGTTCATAAGCTAAAGGAGTTTAAGGAAAGTCTCCTTGGCTATCCCCGATTGCTTTATTATCCAGCTTATCGTATCCTTGCTGATCTCAGCATGATTCGGTACTGTGACTGCAGTAATGTTATCTTTACCGATTAACTGGATATGGCTGCCGCTCTGCCGTATTATCCTAAACCCGTAACTGTTTAAAACTCGCAGTACCTCTCTAGCAGACGCCGACCGGAGCCTTGGCATGTTTTTCCACCTCGATATCGAGGCAGACTGTTTTAGGGGAGTGTGAAGCTAGGTCTTTAAGAGCTTCGTATCTCTCTTTCAGGCCTTTCTTTAGGTTGGCTATGGCTTCCTCTTTAGTGAGGCCTTGGTCAGCGACGCTGGTAATCAAATCTACGGCGATAAAGTATTTGCCATCCTTGCTTACCTGGATTATAGCCTCCATCGGCCTAATTAGAAGTCAGAAGGATTTAAAGTTGCCCTTCGATAAGATTATTCCGGGGGAATAAGCTCCTTTCTCATCTTAAGCTGCTTCACAGAGCCAAAGATTGTCGGAGCAGTACCAATTGTTTTGTAGCCGAGCTTCTCGTAAAACCCACCAGCACCTTCCTCTTCTCGTTATTCATCTTAGACTCAGTTAAAGGTAGAAGACGCATTCATATAACCGAGTATCAAAAGTGTTAGTAGGACAAAAATAGCGACTCCAATGATCAGATAAATTCGCGCCCTACTGCCTTTTGATGCATATGCCGCTAAGGCTAACGCAACAGCAAATAGAGGTATCGAGCACAAAATTAGGTTAAGAGAGTATGACTCCATATGGAAGCTTTTGTGGGCCTCCTCGTATTTTTGTTTAAAGACCACGAGGTCTTGCTCATCTGGCACACATTCACCGGGAATCAACTGCCCGCCTATGGGTGTGATACCCTTGCAAACCGCATTTCCTCCGCCGCATTCATAAGTGCTTCTGCAGGTTTGGTTGTCCAGACAAGAAGTGCTCATACAAAGCACACGGTCTTGCTCGAGGGTGGCACAGGTATTACAGGAGTAATAATAAGCAGTAGGCACCAACAATATAGCCAGCGCTATGAATAATGTGATAAGAATTCCGTAAACCACCACCAGCTTCCTCTTCTCCATCTTTAGAAGACTGAAGGCCTGCCAAGTGATGCCAAGACAGGACCCAAGACCGAGGACGGCTTAGTCCTTATCCACCATTATGGCCTTCCTGTCCATGGCCTCCATGATCTGTATCTCGGTGCCTTCAGTCAGGGTGACCCCTTCGGGTATCGGGAGCTCGATGTTCTCAAAGGTCTCAGTGTTCATGAGCTGCACAATGTTGCCGTTGATCGAGAGCACCTGATGCGGCTGCCTTGTGATTATGGGCACTTCGGCTTTGTCCCCGCCGCTTGTGAGCACTGATTTCTTCCTGCCGTCAAAGATGCTGTTCCCCTCTATCCTGACTTTGGCCGACCCGTGCTTGCCCGGCTTTGAAGACGTGTAGTCCGTTATCTTGCACGGCTCGCCGTCTATGACTATATAGCTTCCCTTCTTCAATTCCCTCACTTCAACGATCTTGATTGCCATTTTCCCTATCTCTTATTATTGCATGTCTTCAAATACATGTTTTAATTGTTATATTTTAAAATAACAGGTAGTATAAAAGGTCAACTAATAAAAACACAT
>CAYSUP010000149.1:0-2513 GCA_964434205.1 uncultured archaeon
CCTTCAGTGCCTCCGTTGGGCACCCTGCTTGTTCCGTCAGTGTCGCAAATCTCAGTCCCAGTTTTTAGGCCATCACCACAAACTTGAGCAGGGGATGGATTGCAGACACACTTGTCCACGCCAGGTGTCGAACCCGACATGTTGCACAATTGGCCAACTGGACATATTCCTTCAGTGCCTCCGTTGGGCACCCTGCTTGTTCCGTCAGTGTCGCAAATCTCAGAACCCTCACGTAGGCTGTCGCCACAGACTCCCGAACCTGTGCCTCCGGGACAGGTACAATTGAGGTTGCATGGTTGGCCCCCGCAAGCAGCGTTATCAGTGCCGTCACACTCTTCATCACCCAAGCCGGTAAGTCCGCCGGTCCCGGCGTCGTTGAACGGTACATCGGTGTTATTGTCGCCGCAATAACTCTGGCTCTGCGGATGGCACGTGCAGAAGTTGTCGCAATTCTGGCTGCCGGGACATGACCTGTCGGGTGGGTTGCATTCGCCGCCCAGATAAAGAGGCTGCCCGCATACGAGCCCGCTCCATGCTGCGGTGCAATCGCAGTCTGAAATAGACTTATCAAATCCGGTTATCTTAATCGTGTTGCCGTTTGTGTTGTTAAAGCAGAGGCAGGCCTTGGCATATCGCCCATATGTGATACCGGTGAAATCACAACTCAAATCAAAGTCTGCAGTCCGGTTGTATGACCGCGACGTCGGGGCCGGAGGCAGAATGGCAGTAAGGCCAAAATCGCTTGAAGCGCCTACGTTCGTAACTTCAAGCACGTGAAACCTCAGGGCTAAGTTTCTGGGGGCAATACACTCCAGATTCTCAAAGTCCCGGTCTACCGCAACTTCAGCTGTGCTTCTCGCCCCTTCACCGCTTATGCCAACCATATTAGCCTTGCCAACGATGTCATCGACAGCCTTTGATGCAAAGGCTGCGACACCAACACTCTCGGAAGCCCCGCGGGAAACTGAAGCCGCAGGCATAGTTATATACAAAAATATGTTTATCGCCAAAAGCAGCAAGACTGCGGTTTCCAGGGTTATCTGCCCCCGATTTTCCATGGGATTGATATGATTAAATGAGGCTGAATAAAAAGGTAGAAACAGGTATAAGCAAGACTGAAATCATGAGCAGAACGAGCGAATCCCTGACTACAAAAAAGAAGGCATGGCTGCGCCACTCGTGGCGGATGATTGCGAATGAGAGAATGGCTCCGGCAAGGCCGGCAAGGAAGAATGCAAAGAGCTGCGGCATATAGGCTAAAAAGGCTGCAATTCCCTGTGTTGCGTCAACGACAAGAAGAGAGACGTCCCAGGCTATTATCAGTACCGCACCGGCGCCGAGGAAAAGGGATAATAGGAAGCAAAAGAGCATCAGCCCGACCACAGTGCCAAGCTCGCGCCCTGCGGCTATGCCGCCGTCTGAATCTTCAAGGTTCAAAACATCCGACTGAAGGGAAAAGACCGCCTCCTTGCAGGGAGGACTGATAAGGTCGTTATTGCGGTTATACGAGGGATCGGTAAAGCATCTATTTCCGGCATATAAGGGGTCAGACGGGAGGATTGCATACCACAGGGAAAATGCCAGGAATATGCCGACTGACATTGTTATGAGCGCCCCTAATATGTCGTCATACCGTTCAAGGAAGGGCTTGACTCGATGGGCTATGACCTCTTCCTCTCGCTCCATGAGCTGGGAAAGGAGAGGAGTCATTGCAACGACTAGGAAGGATATGGACAGTATTGAGGCCTGGGACGGGAATATCCAATAAGAGAAAAATATGGCAGCTGAGGTAAAGGCAAAACTAAGTAAGAGCCATTTCAGTGCTTCCTCTGTAAAGCGGAAAGTATCATTCATTAGCGTAAGCCAAGCGATTAAAGTTAAGCGCAAACATTATGACGGGATTATTCTGCCAAAAGCCAAGATAATAGCTTAAGTCAGTATCCAGTCTATGACTTGCGCCCTTGTGTGGTCTATGCTTCCTCCAAGGGCTGCGCCTACGCTGTTCACATAAGCAGTCATGGCTATGACAAGGGCCAGTATGCTGAAGATTACTGCTATCATCAGCATGTATTCCAAAGCCGTCTGGCCTCTTCTGGAGGAGGATAACCTGCAAACGGCAGTCTCGGCAAATTTGATGGGGTTCATTTTGCGCGGATATATAATGGAAAGCGCCATAAAAACACAGGGTGCATAGCTGCGGTCCCGTATGGCCGCAATCTTGAGACACGCCTATGGCGGCTTGCACTTGTGTGTAACCGGGTTACATTGAGTATTGAGCGGGCATGCGCCGCGTGTCGCCGCATTGCTGCAGTCACTGGACCCGGTTATATTAAAGCAGTCGATGAGCGAGCATTGCAGGGGATTTACCTTCTCGCCGGTCGTGCCGGTTATGTCGGTGCCTGAGGACTGCATCCATACCAGGATGGCTACCAGTATTACCACTATGATTACTACCAAAAGGAGGTACTCCATGGCGGTTTGGCCGAAGCGCGCATCAAAGATGCGCGCGGTCT
>CAYSUP010000150.1:0-2507 GCA_964434205.1 uncultured archaeon
GCATATGCACTGCCAAGCTCGTCCACAGATGTCTCCGGGCGGGATTGCAGAAGGGGCCACAGCCTCAGCTATTCGTACTCAGTAACGGCCCCCAAAAGTGTCAAGGTCGGCGATACATTCACTGTAACACTGGGCTTTAAGATGGGGGGCGACAGCAGGATGCGGAGCGCATCAAAGAGCGTCAGTGCCATCCTTTCAGAAAACAATGTGGCAGGGGCTTGCATGGGTGGCAATATGGGGGATTGCATGTCTGCCGGCAACATAGAGATGCTCTCTGCAACAAGCCAGAAGCTTTCTTCTGGCTCTGCGAGCTGGCAGGCGAAGGCTACAAAAGCCGGCACTGCATCCTTGAGCTTTGCAACCACGCTTTCTATAAGCGACAGCTCTTTTCACTCTGGGTATAGGGCGGCCTACAGCGATTCAGTCGGTGTCAGCATTCAGGTGATTGAGTCTGCAACTCTGCCGCCAGCACAGCCATCAGTTAACCAGTCTAACCCGAATCAGACCGGGCAGAACCAAACTGGGCAGAACCAAGCAGGCCAGAATCAGACCGGCCAGAACAACGAGACTAGCCTGCCGGACGTCACAACAGACAATTCCTCCGGTCAGACCGGGGCGGGCACCGAGCCTGACAACAGTCAGACCATAACTGAGGACTTCAATGTAATAATGGAGCCTGAGCCCGACCCAACCTCATGGTACCTTACACGTTCCATAGGTCTTGTGGCCTATTTTTTCCTTTTCTTATCAGTCCTAACGGCTTTATTAAAGAAGGCCCAATACGCGCCGAGATTCACCCTGCTATTCAAATACCATCACGATATATCGCTGTTGTCGCTAGTCTTGGCGCTCTTTCACGGGCTTTCCAATGTCTTTGACACATACCTTTGGAACCTGGGCGTTGATAAGGTGTTCATACCCCAGTTTGGCAGCATGAACCAGAACATGATAGCCCTGGGCGTCATAGCCTTTTACATAATGCTTGTGATAGTTGCCACCTCGCTTGGCGGCTCAATGATAAAAAAGGTTGGCTTTAAGAAGTGGAAGTACATACATATGGCAAGCTATGCGGGGTTTATATTCGTCTTTATGCATTCCATGCTACTGGGCACTGACGTGAAGAACGGGGGGATTGTTGCAATGCTCTTTTGGTTCTCCGGGTTTATCATAGCAATAGTTTCTGTCGACCTGATTATGCAAAGGTTGATGAAACGCAGGAAAAATATCTAAAATGGACGCATTGGGGATAACTCACATCGGGCTTACAATAGTGGCATACATAATGTATCTCTTTGTTTTCCTCAAATTCCTGTCAAAGACATATCCTTATAGGCTATTGAATTTAGCAAATGCGCTTTACATAACGGGCTTTGCACTCGGCATGGTCTGGGCAGTGCAGGATTGGGGCTTCGCACTTTCTTTTGACCCCAAGATAGTAATATCAGCGCTTGTCCCGATACCATTTGTTGTTGAGGGATTGATGAAGAGAAAGGATTTGCTGCTTGTCGGTTTAGGATGCGCGCTGATAATGCTAAATTACTTCCTCCCGTTGCTGCTTGGGACTGTTCACACTCACTGACAGTGGCGGTACGCTAATTGACAGTGGCAGCACGCTAACTAAAATGGAAAAGATAAAGATCCTGGTATCCGCATTGGTTGTAATAGTGCTTTTGATAGTGGTCTCCACAATACTCCTAAACCCAAGCACGAGAAAGGCAGATGAGGCGCATTCGGATATAACAAGCGGAATTACGGGCATTGTCCTGATAGGGCCGCAATGCCCGGTGGTAAGAGTGGGTGATGACAGTTGCTATGATAAGCCCTACCCGGCTAATATCTCAATAAAATCGGAGGACGGCTCGCGGGAGATCGCAACCTTCACTTCAAACAGCGACGGCACATTCACATATAAGATAGAGCCGGGCATTTACCTCCTAGACCCCCTCACCGAAGGCGGCGCAATTTTGCCGCGCGGAGGACAACAAGTAGTGATTGTCGAGCAGGGCAGGCTCACAAATGTTACTATAACCTATGATACGGGAATCAGATGAACTTATGATACGGGAATTAGATGATATACAAATTAGATGGTCAGCAATAACCCACGATGTCCTTATCCCATAGTCAGCAATAACCTATGACACCCTTATCCGGTAGTCCAAAACTCTTTTTATCCCATAGCTATTAATCTATTCATGAGCAAAGGTGTTGCCCCATTAGTAATGGCCCTCGTGATAGCTGTTGTCTTGATTGTTTTGATAGTCACTGTCGTAGTCCTTATGCAAGGCAGTAAACCAGTTTCTCCAGAAAGCCAACCTTGGGGATACAATAATGGCTATACCACACCAAATGATGGCTATAACCCACCAGCCGATGACGGCAGCGGAGTTGATCTGCCAAAGATCCCTGAGACGCCAGAGACTCCCGAAACACCCGCGACTGCTTACAGGACGGCGAGCAAGCTGACCACCATAACGTTCACTAGGAAAGTCTCAGACCCATACAAC
>CAYSUP010000151.1:0-2499 GCA_964434205.1 uncultured archaeon
GTGTGCGGCAGGCTCAGGGATTGCAATGTCCTTCACTGGAGGTTCGTCGGGCTGTCTCACAACACAGTCAGGGGGGCTGCTGGCGGGGGAATACTCAATGCAGAGCTCTTGAAGGCTAAGGGGTACCTATAGGCCCCTTTCTTTGTTTCTTTTTGATTTTTTGCTTAGTGACAACTAACTAAACACCAAAAGATGGAAGATAAAGAAGCCTTGACAGGACCAAAAACTGTAGACTCGGGACTGTTCTGGGCCGACCAGATCGCCGACAGCATAATCCACAGGGAGAAGTACTCGTACTTGGATAAGCCATACAAGCTCCCGAAGAAACCGAGTATCAAGACCTCTTCATCTTTATCAGGAGTCCTTCACATCGGCCGACTGACCGACATCATCCGAGGCGAGGCAGTCTATCGCGCTCTTAAGGACAAGGGAATCCCGGCCGAGTTCATCTATGTGGCCGAAGATATGGACCCCTTAAGGAAGATACCCAAGGGAGTCCCAGACTCATATCGCGAATATATCGGGGTCCCTGTAACCGACATCCCTGACCCTTGGGGCTGCCACAAAACCTACGCTGACCACCACATCACCGAGTTCTTTGACATCTTCGCCGATTTCGTCGAAGTGGAGCCGGCGAGGTACTCGATGCGCGAGGAATACATAAATGGCAACTTTGACTGGGCCGTTGACATCGTTTTGAAAAAAGCGGAGCAAGTCCGGGAGATCATCAATAGCTTCAAGGACATTAATCCGACCCTGCCGGGGTGGATACCGTATCAGGTGGTCTGCGAGAAGTGCGGTAAGATCATGACGACGGTCGTTGACAAGTACGAAAATGGCAAGGTACACTACACCTGCAAGGACTATGACTTCAAGGTGGAGACTGCCAAGGGCTGTGGCCACGAGGGATGGATCAAGGCGGGCGGGAAGAATGGGAAGATGGTCTGGAAGAGCGAGTGGGCGGCCCAGTGGAAGAGGTGGGACGTGGTCGGCGAAGGTGCAGGCAAGGAATATGTAGTACCTAACTCTGCATTCTTTGTGAATGCTCACATCTCTGAAAAAGTCTTTGATTATCCGGCCACGACGCCGATATTCTACGAGCACATAACTGTTGGAGGTGGTGGGAAGATGTCGGCCTCGGTGGGCAATGTAGTGTTCCCAAGGCAATGGTTAGAAGTGGCTCCCGCAGAGGCCCTTCGCCTGCTTTTCCTTAAGAGAATCAACAAGACACGCGACTTCAAGTGGGAGGACACGCCGCAATTGATGGACGAGTTCGACCAGATGGAACGCATTTATTACGGTGTCGAGAAGGCCTCTGACGAGAAAGAGGAAAAACACCTGAAAAGATTATACGAACTCGTACTAACAGAGAAGCCGGCGAAAAAGTACGAAGAGCGCATGCCTTATTCGATTGCAGCTATGGTGTCGCAACTTTCAATGGGTAACGAGTCAAGGGTCGAGAGCATCATGAAGCGCCTTGGGTATGAGATGAATGCACGCAACAAAGCGTTGCTTCCTTTGGCCGGCAAGTGGGCCGCGGAGCACGGCGAAAAGCTCGAAATCCAAAAGACGGTTCCCGAAAGCGCGAAAGCGCTCACGCCAAAGCAGAAGGAGGCATTGGCCGCTATTGCGAACTTGCTCGATAAGAATTACGACAGGCACCAGCTGGCCAAGGAAGTCTTCGCTGTGATTAAAGCAAGCGGCCTCAAGCCGCCAGATGTGTTCACCGCTCTCTACCGAATACTCATCGATGCTGATAAAGGCCCGAAGAGCGGGGCGTTTTTGTTGAGCCTGGATAAAGACTTTGTGCAGAAGAGACTTAGGATGCAGGGTTAATTAGATTGCGTTGACTGCGGCTCCAGCTCTCTCCGTAGAATCCAATTCCGCACAGCTAACCGGTCCCTGCGTACGTCAGTCTTACCTTGGCTATCTAAGCGTTTGTTTCTAGCCTTTTGTTCCGCAGATAGGAACGAAAGCATATCCCCTAAGTTGTCTATGTTGTGGGTAGTCCTGGCAAGCAGCTTTTGATTGAGGTCTGGGTGGTTAGAGTCGTGGACGCGTGTGATGTGCAATTGGCCACCCTTCGGCTTTGAGGAAAGCCCTTCGTCGTGCCATATTTTCGCATTCTCGGCGAAGGCCCGTTCACTGGCTGTGGCCGGCCTTGCGCCCTCGTACATAAACCTTTGGACATGCGGATGAGCGAACCATTTTGGGTCGATGATTTTCCATTTTCGCGCCCGGGTATCGAATATGCGAATCATTGTGTGCCCTTCTGGGAACCCTTTCTCATTGGCTTTGCCGCCAGTCAAAACATATCTTACTTTTAGTCCGCGCTTGCGGGCTGCGTCAACGAAGAGCTGGCAAAAGTCACTGCAGCCGCCCATAGACAGCCAACCGTCCTTGCGTATTTTTACGCTACTTCGCTCTCCAAAGGCTTCGCGGACGTCTTTGGATTTTAGCTTGCCCCTTAAATTGCCGACTTCATCGGTATATGGCACC
>CAYSUP010000152.1:0-2445 GCA_964434205.1 uncultured archaeon
ATAAAAGAATGCTTTATGCATTCCCAAAATCGAGTCGAGAAATTCTGGAAGCCCTGCCTTCGCGCGCCAGCCTTTCGCCTATATCCTGGCGAATGGAGGGGGACCGTATCTTTATCTGGCGGTCACCAAGATTCCTTAAGACTAGCGTCGTTTTAGACCGGTCTAAAGCGACATACTCCTTGCCATCATGTGTGAAAGGATATGCCGCAGACGCACCATGCTTGCATAGCAGTCGTTGGAAGTAAACGTGACTCCGTTTCTTGGGCTGTCTTTCAGCTCTTGCTTTTGCGCGCATTTTTGAGTTTATAATATTTGTTTAAGTTTTGTTTAAGTCCAAAAGTTTAAAAATCAATCCCGACTCTCGCCTCGACGCCCTTCTTGAACGGGTGCTTTATCTCCTTCATCTCAGTGACCAAATCAGCCGCTTCTATTATCTCTTTTGGCGCCCCGCGGCCGGTGAGGACGAGCTCTACGTCCTTCCTCTTGTTCTTTATGAGGTCTAAGATGTCCTTTATCGAGATGACTTTTAGGGACATTGCCACGTTTGCCTCGTCCAGGATGACAACATTATAGTCGCCGGAAGTTGTTGCGTCGCGCGCAAAGTCCATGCCTATCCTGGCTTTCTCGACATCCTCTTTGTGGATAGTAAAGCAATACCTGCAAGAGCCGCAGTGCATGATACCCTTCTCCATGTCCTTTGACCACGGGCAGGGGGCCCCGAACTGGAATATCTTGAAGTTCTTCACCTTGCGCGCGGACTCCAGCTCCCCGAGGTAATGCGCGCCCTTGAGGAACTGTATCATGCAGACTTTCATGCCGTGGCCGGCAGCCCTAAAACCCAGGCCTAATGCAGTAGTTGTCTTTCCCTTCCCCTCTCCGGTGTAGACTTGGACTAGGCCGTTCATGATTATTCAGGATGAAATATGCTTATAAACTTTTTAAGAACCCTAAAACCCCTTAAAACTAAAATCTCTTAAAAAAACTTCTTAAAATAATAAAAGATCATTCAGCGCACTTTGGGCATTCGCCCTCTTTCTTTTGCTCCC
Organism: uncultured archaeon; assembly: GCA_964434205.1. Taxonomy (GTDB): domain Archaea; phylum Altiarchaeota; class Altiarchaeia; order JAFGQM01; family JAFGQM01; genus JBFYKJ01. The sequence goes on from CAYSUP010000152.1 coordinate 1,047, forward strand.
CGACGATGTTCAGGACCTGCTCTTTCCTGCTCTGGTCCCTGTATATAGTCACGCCCTTGCAGCCAAGCTTGTGCGCTAGCATGTACACCTTCTCGACATCCTGCGTTGCAGCATAATTCGGGAAGTTGACTGTCTTACTTACCGCATTGTCGGTGTACTTCTGGAATGCTGCCTGCATCCGTATGTGGTCTTCGGGGGTTATCTCATGTGCAGTCACAAAGACCCTCTGGATGTCAGCAGGCACTTCACTCATGCCATGCACACTTCCCTTTACTGCAATGGCCCTCATCAACTCGTCGTTGTAAAAAGCCTTCTTGTAGGCCATCTCCTCAAACACCGGATTGACTTCTATAAGCTCGTCACCGCTGTCAAGTATGTTCTTTCTGACATATGATATCGCAAACAAAGGTTCAATGCCGCTAGAGCAGCCGGCTATTATGCTGATCGTGCCCGTGGGCGCTATAGTTGTGATTGTGGCATTCCTTCGAGGCAGTCCGCCTTTAAAGGCGCTGACTGAGAAGTTGGGGAACGGCCCCCTCTCTTTTGCAAGCTCCTTAGACATCGCAACGCCCTCATCGTGTATGAATTTCATGATCTCTTCCCCCGTCCTCACGCCCTCCTCGGAGTTATAGGGTAGCCCGAGCTTTATAAGGAGTTCGGCAAAGCCCATGACGCCAAGGCCTATCTTCCTGTTCGCGCGCGTCATCTTGTCTATCTGCGGCAGCGGGTAGTTGTTCATGTCTATGACGTCATCCAAAAACCTCACGGCCATATGCACTATTTTCCTTAGCTTCGGGTAATCGATCTTGGCAGCGCCGTCGTGATAGGATATCATCTTGGCCAGGTTTATAGAGCCAAGATTGCATGACTCGTATGGCAAAAGGGGCTGCTCGCCACAGGGATTGGTACTCTCTATCTCACCTATACTCGGCGTGGGGTTGTCGCGGTTAAGCCTGTCTATAAAGACAATCCCCGGCTCTCCATTCTTCCAGGCCATGGTGATTATCAAGTCAAAGACCCTTCGCGCGTTCAGTGTGCCGACAGCTTTTTTTGTAGACGGGTCTATGAGCTCATATTCGGAGTCATCCTCAACAGCCTTCATGAACTTTTCGGTTATGGCGACAGAGATGTTGAAATTGTTCAATGAGCCCTCGCGCTCCTTGCAGACTATGAAGTCAAGTATATCCGGGTGGTCTACGCGGAGTATGCCCATGTTTGCGCCCCTGCGGGTGCCGCCCTGCTTTATGACCTCTGTTGCTACATTGAAGACCTTCATAAAGGATATGGGGCCGGACGCTATCCCGCTTGTCGTCTTGACCCGGGAGCCTGAGCTCCGAAGCCTTGAGAACGAGAACCCGGTGCCGCCTCCGGACTTGTGTATCATTGCAGTGTATTTGAC
>CAYSUP010000153.1:0-2440 GCA_964434205.1 uncultured archaeon
GAAGTAGGGGGAAAAAGCATACAAGAGGAGGCTCGAAAATTAAGAAAGGCTTCAGAGGTCATACTTGTTTTGGGCAATGACGCGACAAACAGGCTTGCGTCTGATTGCTGGGAAGTCGATGTCATCGGCTCACCAGAGATGCACAACGAGGGCGACTTCATGCACCAGATGAATTCGGGGATTGATTATGTCATTGCAAAAGCATGCGCCGAGAAGGGAATTGCTGTCGAGCTGTGCTTTGCAAATATACTGCACTCTTATGGCCGCAAGAGGGCCCAGATGCTTGCGAGGATGGCTCAAAACGTGGACATATGCAGGGATTCTGGATGTGACGTTGTTATAACCTCCGGTACTAAAGACAAGTACGGCATTAGGGCGCCTCGCGACCTCATAGCGTTTGGCATCGTTTTAGGGATGAACCCGAATGAAGCTAAAGACGCGGTTTTCGCAAATCCCCAAAAGATAATCCAAAGGTCCGAAGACCGAAAGAATCCAAATATACTGCTCAAGGGTCTCAAAGTGGAAAAGTGGGCTTCAAAGCCAAAGGAGAAAAGGATATATGGCTGGTACTAATGTGCTTGTGACCGGAGGTTGCGGGAGGATAGGAAAGGAGCTTGTGAATAGGCTTGTTGCGGATGGCGATAGGGTAACTGTCATTGACCTAAAGCACGGCGATGTCAAGGGCGTGCATTATATCACGACTCAAATACACGACATAAAGAGTCTAGATGATATACAAATCGTCTATCATCTCGCAGCTAGCATCGATTACAAGGCCTCAAAAAGAGAGCTTGAAAAGAGAAATGTCGCCCCAGCGGCTATCCTATTGGAATTGTGCAAGAAGTGCGAACAGTTCATATTCATGAGCACGACCTCTGTGTATAGCGAATCAAAAGAGCCGATTGCAGAGGACAGTTCCGCCAAGCCCTACACAAATTATGGCTGGTCAAAGCTCGAGTGCGAAGGTTTGATACAAAAGCGCGGGATACCCTATACGATACTCCGGTCAAGCCAGGTTTACGGCCCTGATTTTGAAGAGGGGTATGCAGCAGTGCTCAAAAAGCTGCAAAAGGGTGAGATGAGGATATTTGGGAACGGGGACAATCACATACCTCTGGTCCATGTCAACGACCTTATTGACGCCCTGGTGCTCGTTAAAGGAAACAAGAAGGCCCTAAATCAGGTTTTTAACGTGGATGGCGGCTATGGAAAGACTCAGATGGACTTTATGGAGACTGCAGCAATGCTTCTGAAAGTTGAGCCTCCCAAGACAAAGATAAACCCCATGATGGCAAAACTTGTCGGCCGCATAACCGGCAGGGGGGATAAAGTCAATGAGTACATAGACAAGCTTACAAAGAACAGGCAGATATCAATAGGAAAAATCCAAAAGCTGGGTTATACACCAAAGGTGACGCTTAAAATGGGTATCAGAGAGGTTATCGAGGCCTTTAGGCAGCACGGGATATTGGACTGATTTGATATATTTTGTCATTGGAATGAACTACGAATTTGAGTTTGACCGAATAGTGAAAGAAATCACCAAGAGCAAGGCTGGCATTGTCGGCCTGCAGTTTCCCGAAGGCCTAAAGACAAGAGCAGTTGAGATCGCCCGCAATATTGAGAAGAAGACCGGTTGCACAATAGTCATCTTTGCAGACCCGTGTTACGGGGCATGCGATACAAAGGATATTGAAGCAAAAAAACTGGGCGTTGATGTAATCTTCCAGTTCGGGCACGACAAGTTTTAAGATGGGGCTAAAAGTTCTAAGATGGGTGCAAACGTTTTAAGATGGAAATAAAAGTAGTTCCATTAAGCAAGCTCAAACCGCACGAAGAGTTCACTGAGGGCAGGCTTAAAAATGTAATCCGGGATTTGAAGAAGACCGGCATATTGTGGTTTCCAATTCTAGTTGACAACAAGGACTTCATTATACTGGACGGGCATCACAGGGCAGAGGCCTTCAAGAGGATGGGAATGAAGACCATACTTGCGCGCTTAGTGGATTATGATAGCGATGATATACGGGTGGTTTCAAGGAGAAAGAACATAGCTATAACAAAGGACATCATTCGCAAGAAAGCGCGTGCAGGTGAGGTCTTCTTGCACAAGACGACGCGCCACATATATCCTGAGCAGACAAAGCACTTTGACGTCCCTTTAGAGAGTTTCAAATAGGATTATGACTTCTTAGATAATGCCTATGCCTTAGGGGTTGGCGCACTGTCCGCCACTAAGGTAATGGGACAGCCTATAAAAATATTAGGCGTATTCTATGCTGCCGTTGCCTTCCTATTTGACATGCCTCTGTCTGAGCTGGCTTAGCGTTATCCTGCCGGAGAGCTGTGGCCCGGAGGCTTTTGGCCCATTATGTTCAAGTGGCGGGACTCTGTGTATAGCCCCCTCTACTCGTGGATTTGGAGCCTGGGGCTTTAATAT
>CAYSUP010000154.1:0-2422 GCA_964434205.1 uncultured archaeon
CGAGAAAGGCAAGGCCAAGGAATAATCCTTCAAAAAATTTGGAAAATCTAGTCCGAATGACTGACGAAAACAACCAAAAGAAGCTGCAGGCCTTAATGTATCAGATAAAGTCATACCAGGCCACCCTAGAGGACATAGCCCGCCAAGCGGCCCTTACTGAAAGGGCATTAGGCGAGATAAGCGCGGCTATCGAGGCAGTCGGTAACATGCCAAAAGCCAAAGAGGCCGAAGCATTGATCCCGCTGGGCGCAGGGGTTTTCACAAAGGCCAAGTTGACTGGCAAGGACGAGCTCATTGTTTCTGCAGGTTCGGGGATGTTCTTATCAAAGACTGCCGCCGAGGCAAAGACATATCTCGAGTCAAAGAAAAAGATGATTGAGACAAACAGCGGGAAGCTTAATGAAGAAGCCCAGAAGATAAGCTGCGAGCTTGACAAGGCCAATGCCGCAGCAGAGGAGCTTTACGCAAAACTTCAGGGGCAGTGATTCCAGCGGCATAGCAATCAACCGATTTATTAACCCAAACCAGTTAATCCTATATGAAAGCGGTTAAAGTCAGGGCAGTTAAAGTTAAGGCTCTTAAGGCTGACCGAATGAGCACTATCAATGCCGAAGGCGACCTGTTGAAAAACATTCTTTTAGAGATTACGCCCACTGCAGAAGAGCAGGCCGGCGAGCAAAGAATAATAGAAGAGATAGTCCTTCATCTAAAGAAAATAATAAAGACAGTCAACCCCCGGGTTGATCCAGTCATGGTCGGCTCGATTGCCAAAGGCACGGATCTTCGCGGTGACAAGGACTTTGACTTATTCATCCAGTTCCCGGAAAAGACCTTGCGTGAAAAACTGGAGGCTGACGGTTTGAAGATTGGAAAACTATTCTTTGAGTCAGTCAAATCCCGCCCGGAATTAAGCTATGCCGAGCACCCCTATGTGAAGGGCAAGTTCAAGGGCTTTGATGTGGAGATAGTGCCTTGCTACAAGCTCTCGGGCCACAGGACAATAATAAGTGCGGTTGATCGCACCCCCCTGCACACTGAATTTGTCTTGTCAGAGCTCTCCCAGCACCCAAAGCTGCGCGGCGACATACGCCTCCTTAAGCGCTTCATGAAAGCCAACAATCTATACGGCGCGCATGCCGCAGTCGAGGGCTTCTCAGGATACCTCTGTGAGCTGCTCGTGATAAAATACGGCTCTTTCATGGAAGTCTTAAAAGCTGCGTCTAAGTGGAAGAAATATGAGCAGCTTGCAATAACCGATTCAAGCAAGTCAAGTTTCCCTGGTGCGCCGCTAGTCTTTATCGACCCTGTAGACGCAGAAAGGAATGTGGCAGCAGCAGTCTCTGTTGAGAAATTAGCGGGCTTTATCTATCTCTCAGAGGCTTTTTTGAACGACCCAAATGAGCTATTCTTCCGCCAAAAAGAGCGGCGATTGATGTCACAAAAGGAGTTCTACACAAAGATAAAGGTCCGCCAGACTGAGCTCATAGGCATAAGGTTTATTGCCCCAAGGCTTGTAGAAGACACTCTTGTTCCACAGCTGGCAAAGAGCCTAAGGCATTTGGTAACTGAGTGCGAGCATGCAGGCTTTAGGATCCTTAAGAAGGCTCACTGGACCGACGGGCTTGAGGCAGTTTTTCTCTTGGAGTTCGAAATATGGGAGCTTCCGCGCGTGGTTAAAAAAAGCGGCCCGTTCTTTGACTCCAAGGTGGCTGATATGCGGGGTTTTATTGAGGCCAACAAACCGATTGCAATGTCGCAGCTGTATCTAGAAGGAGACCAATGGGCAATAGATGTAGAGCGGAGCCACATGCGCGCGCTGGAGTTTGTAAAGGCGTGCCTAAAAGACCCAAAGGGCTTTGGAAAAGACCTGCGCGGCGTCAAGAAGTTTGAAGTCTTAGTCAATGCAGAGCTTTCCAAAATAAGAAAGAACGATTTCTGGGTGTTCATGGAAGGATTTTGGTAGATTTTGCAGATTCTGGCACCACTGACTTTGCGAGATAGTTAAATTAGTTAAATTGCTCATCATTTAGCTTCATCTGGGACGGCTCAGAAGCCGACTTTGGCTTTCTTCGCCAGCTCTTGGTCTTCCTGACACCAAGCAGGCGTTTGACAGCCTCGACATCTATGACCTCGTACTTGAGGTCTGTGCGATACAGTTTGTCCCTGTGCAAGCTCAACCTCTTGCGGTTTTCAGGAGTCAAAACCCCGACCAGATCGGCCGAGGCGAGATGCCTGACATGTACACAGAGGCGGTTCTCAGCCATTTGGACGCCCTTTTGGCGTATCCGCTTCACCAGCGTGTTCCATCTCAAAGCTCCCCGTTCGGGGAGAGCCTCAAGGATCTCCAGCTTCGCCCTCGAGTCGATGGTGTAGATGTTCCTCTCTTCTGTCAGGATGTACCGCTTCTTGCCGTCCCCCGGAC
>CAYSUP010000155.1:0-2420 GCA_964434205.1 uncultured archaeon
CTACACCGACACAATGTCCTAGAGGACCGAGTAGTGTGCCCTTAGACTCCTTGCCCGTTTAACGAAGGTCCGACCTGCCAAGATTCCTCTCTTGAAGTGCTTTTTTCCCTTTAGCCTCAAACTAGAGTATGAGCCAAAGTAGGTTTGTAAAGCTCTACGAGGAAGCTGCGCCTCTGATGAAGAAGCTATTCGCTAACGACTTAAGGATCCGCATAATACTTGCTTTGGATGAGAAGGCTATGTTCTTGGACGAGATTGCAGATTTTTGCGAATCAAGCGAGCCTGGCACCAAACGCGAGCTCGTGGAGCTGGAAAAAGTCGGCGCAATCCAGTGTATAGACGAAATCTATTCGCTTACGCACACTCTTGGCGCGCCCACTGCAAGGTTCATCAAGAACCACAGCATGCATTAAGAGACTATAATATCCAACGAGCCCGAAGAAAGGCTGGATTCTGTTTTTGCGAGCCTGATTTCCTTACCGACGATTCCCGAAAGCAGCCCGGACGCTAGCCCCCTGAATATTATGAACCTTGAGCCTTTGGAATAATCGCTCCAGGGGTAATGGGAGGATATGACCCTGTATGCCTTATCCTTTAAGGACACATAGACGTCGCCCCAGCCAAGAGCGGACATATAATCGGTTATGAAAGAAAGGTTCTGGTGGGTCCTTGTCACCAAAGACTTGCCGAAGTCAAATGCCGACTGGAATATCAGGTCTTCGCCACCCTCCAATTTAGACAGCTCCTGCTCCAGTATGTAGGCGCAGCTGGATTCCAGGAGGAAATACCGGTTTTCCTTGAATTTCATTATGCCGTGCGCGTACTCAAACATGCCTGAGGAGACCATCTCCTTCAGCGATTTTGTTGCGTACGACGTTTTCACAATCTTGTTTAGTGCAAGATACTCGGGCGTAAGCTTTCTATCCGTTAAACTCGTCTCTTTAAGTTTAGTCTCTATACCGAGCCCTTTAAGCACTTCGGGAGGACCACAGACGACCTCGCACATGCTGTCGCCCCTGCCCTGACACTTTGTCTCAGCCCCGTCTACGGCCTTGTTCTGCATGACGTACGCCCATATACCAGATATCCCGCCGGAGCCCATGAGATAGCCAAGCCCGTCCTTGCTGCATATGACATAATTGTCCATCCGTATCTTAAACAGCTCCTTGTCCACGTCAAACTCGTGCTCAAGTTTGGAAGCATAGCTGCATTCTATGTACCTCACAAGGTTATAGGCAAGAGACTCAATGTCATGCAGCGATGATTCCCCCTTCCTGTTGAAGTTTGACGCCGACGCGTACTCCCAGCCGAACTTCTTCCCGGTCGAGTACATCGCTTGCCTGCCTGCATCGCCGTAAGTCTCAACCGCCTTCTTTTCGATGGCGGCCAAGAGATCTTCCGGAAACATGATTTCGCGCAGATTTGTTTCGCCCTTCTTCCCGGAGAGCCTCAGGACTAAGAATCCAGGGTTTTCGATGTCCTCCATCTTGGGCAGCAACACGTTCCTTAGAAACCAAGATACTACTTGATCTTTCATTTAGATTACTGGCCAGTATATCATAAGATAGTAAAATACTGCTAGCGCGAGGTATTCCCCGTCCACAATAACGTCACATATGAAGTGCACGTCCCTCCTTAACTTTAGGGCGGTCAGGTAAACGAACGTATAGACCGTGCTAAAGACGAGAAGAAGGCTAAGCTGAGGCAGAAGCCCCAACATAGTAATCTCTAGAAAAACAACTCCCACCAGCAGGTTCAGGGCCTGTAAGACGTTTCGGGTCTTCTCATATCCCAAGACAACGGGTATGGAGCGTATCTCACCCTTTTTGTCGCCTAGTATATCCCGCAGATCGAAAACCGTGGTGTTTATGAAGAAGCGGAAGAAGAAAAAGATGAACAACAAAAACGCGGGTATCGTTATAGGCAGGTCAAAATACAACACGGGTAAAAAGGTCACTGAGCCTGCCCATGCTACGCTAACCACGGTATTTTTTATTATAAACATCTCTTTAAGTCTCCTGGCCGTATGGCTGTTTCTCGGATACCACCTAAGGCTATAAAGTAGCAGTGTAATCAAGGGAAGCATCACAATCAGTTGGGCCCCCCTACCGCCATAAAACGACAGAATAACTGCAATCAGATACGTGAATACAGAGACTATCGCTAGTCCCTTACCGTATTTCTTTATGAACTCAACGCGTTTCGGATGGTTGATTGTATCCTCGCTCTTGTCCGTGTGGCGGTTAAAGTTGTATATAGCAAAGGTGACCAAGAAGGGAATGGCAATTAACCTCGGGTCTGGCGGTATCGAGAGAAGCAGGCATACAACATACACGGCAGCTGCCGTAGATACAGCTAACACTAGATTTGCGTGTGCCAATTGCCAAAGCAACCACTTCACGGTTCTGTCGGGCATAAAA
>CAYSUP010000156.1:0-2402 GCA_964434205.1 uncultured archaeon
ATCTCCTGCTTCTTTGAGGAAACCCTTGCAGCCCTTTTTGCCCTTATGCGCGCGCGAGTTTTGGGGAAAAACTTCATTGTGGAATTTGATGTGTAAAAATCAAAAATCACTCGTGGTGTATCACGCCGTCTTTTACCAGGTGGCCAAGCTTTGCCACCCCGTCGGTAATATCAGTGTGGGCCCGGCCGACCATTACGTGGTTCTCGCCCGCGGGCTTCCAATAGGAGACGGTTACTTGCCCGCCTTTTTCATGGCTTATGAGTGATATTGGTAAGCCGGCTCCGCGACCTGCGAAATGGGCAGTCCTTAGTAAGTCATTTGACCGGGTTTCACTCATTGGCTCGGGGTTTTTAAAATGCACATCCGGAACGACGGGTATAAGATACGGTGATCCATGGCGATACACTACACCAGGTCGGGGTGACCGAGAAGGTTCGGGATTTAAAACTAGGAGGTGTGTTTCCCCTGCCTTTGGAAATATCGAATGTATCTCGAACATATGGTGCCCGACCCTGTTTGGATCCGGATTGTGAAAAATCTCGTGAGATATAAGACGCTCATATGTGCCAAGCCCAAATCCTGTGCGCCCGCTAACTTGATGTCTATGCCTGCCTTTTAGGACTATCTTTCTGGAAGCGAATTTCGGGACTTTGTGCGGTCTCATAGTCATAGAATAGATACTGAATAAAGGTTTAAAAATCACTCGTCCGGTATAAAACATGACAACCCCGATTTTTATTTCCTCAAGGCTTAAAGATATATGGATTCATTCCTGCTCGCGCCTTTCTATGTCTTAAGGAAACATATTGACATACTCCTTGCCCCGGCAATACCCATAGTCTTCCTATTGGCCTTTCTTATACTCACGAGCGACTCAAACAGCACGGAGACTGTACTGAACAGCACGGACTATTATCTGGGCGGGACTATGTTTCTGTCTGCCTCGAATCTCACTGCATACAACGACATTTCGACAAACGTCCAAATACCCCTGATACGGCTTGGCGGGATATCCGAGAAGACGCATATTCAAGAGCTTGTCAGCCCAAACCCGTCCAACTTCCTTTTGATTTTCGTCGTTTTGTTTTTGGGCTTTATCAGCTATGTAATGGTCGCCCGGGCGGTATATGCAATTAACGAGGAGGAGCGTACGATTATGGGGCTTGAGGGGATCAATGGTGCAAGCATAGTCCTTTGCCTTGCCGCCGCATTTCTGATGCTTTTTATCTCGTCTTTTTCACTCGGAGGGTTTAAGCTATTCCTGGTCATATCTTTTGGCACTTACTTCACGTTCTCAATACCCTACGCAGCCGCTGGCCAGCCGCTGGGAGAAAGCATCTTCCTTGGTTTTAAGTTCATGTCGCAGATGGGCAAGATCGTGGCCGGCTACATAGGCTGCATGGGCGCCGCAATAATGATACCTATCGCGCTTCTGATATTCACGGGCCCGTTGATTATCAATGTCGAACCTGCGGTCTCGGATTTTCTCAAGCTCGTCCTAGGCCTGTTCGGGGTTATCTTTGCGCTGTTCTACCAAATGGCACTTTGCGCGAGTGTGGTGTTTGAGAAATAGCTTTCTTTGTGAGAGGGATTCTTTTTGTTTCTTTGCAGCTTAGGCAAGTGATTACCAGCTGCTTGTTTAAGGTCCTGTACCTGCCCGTTTTCCCATCGGCCAAAAACTTCAGGCACTTCCTGCAAAAGAGGCGCTTTTGATAACTTGTCAGCCGTATTCTGAACTTCAGCTTGATCTTCCAGGCCATCTCCACATAGCGGTCTGCGTGGGCGAAATCGCCTTCTGCTGCCGCTTTTTCGGCCATGACAAACAGCTTGTCAATTCGCTCCTTGGCTATCTCATTCGCTTCCTCTTTCTGGCGTTGTTTCATAGCTTTGATTATCTTTCAGTGATTGTACGCTTTGATTATCTTTTCTATTACCCCAGGAATAGTTAAAAACCCCTTACCCAATGAGACTGTATCTTCCGCACGTGCACAGATATCGGACTTGAAGTCCCGCTCTTCAGTGAAGCCGCCAACTGCAAGAAGGACGTTGTCCCCGTATTTCGCTACTGCCTCTTCAAGAGTCAGCTTGCCTTTGGGGGAAAATACCAAAAGTGTGCATTCGGCCATGTCAAGCAGGTCGTCTAGGTCCTCACCCTCGTGATGGATGATTATACCAATGCCTGCGTCGTGGCACATCGCCTCCGCGTCTGAGACTATGTCTGCTATCTTCGGGTCCGTGTCTGCGAGGAGTATCGTCACCATTTTGACTGGCTTATTTGAATTCAAAGAAGACAAAAATCACTTCTTCCAGAACCTTGAGGTCCTCACAAACTCCCGTTCGGCTTGCAACACCTCCTTATAGAACTGGTCATCGCTTGGACTTAGTTCCAATATCCTGTTTGC
>CAYSUP010000157.1:0-2395 GCA_964434205.1 uncultured archaeon
CAACAATAAAAATCCATATCACAACAAAATGGCAAAACCAGTGAAAAAGGCGAAAGCTGTAGACAAGTGGAGAACAAAGAAGAAGTTTGAGATACTAGCACCGGACATTTTCAACAATGTGATGATAGGCCCGATATTCTCGGATACGGACGAGGGCGTCATAGGCAGGGTTGTCGAGACCACGCTCAGCAAGCTCGTAAATTCCAACCAGCACCACATCAAGCTGCGATTAAGGGTAATAGGCGTAAACGGATTCACAGCGCAGACCGAAGTCAAGGAGGTCGAGCTCTCTCGTGCATATGTAAGCTCCCAGGCTAACCCCGGCAGTGACATAATCGAGGATGTATTCACAGTCAAGACAACCGACGGCAAGAAGGTTAGAATCAAAACGCTCATGTTCACGCGCGAGAAGGCCCATGCAGAGCAGAAGAAGAGCCTGAGGATTTTGACAAAAGAGGTCATAGACTCTGCCGCACAGAGGCTTGATTACAGCCACTTTGTCCAGGAGGTAGTCTTTGGAAAAGTCGGTTCGCACATATTCAACAAGGGCAAGAAGGTTGTGCCACTCGGCCGCGTTGAAGTGCGAAAGCTCGAGCTTCTAACTGAAAAAAATGAATGACCTGCAAAAGGTTTTGATAATCATAGGCATACTACTCTTCCTACTGGTAGGCATAGTCACTCTTTTTTTCCTGTTTGGCGGCATTATGGGTTTTTCGGGCGATACGATAGCGGTTATCGACATGAGGGGTGAGATAGCCGCCTCCGATGCCAGCGGTTATATAAGCGCTGCAGCCATGCGAGCGATGCTAAAAGATGCTGAGGAAGACCCGAGCGTAGTTGCAGTGGTCCTTAATATAGACTCCGGCGGCGGGGGCGTAATCGAATCAAAGGAGATTGCACGCGCAGTGTCGAAGTTTGCCGAGAAAAAGCCGATAATCTCCTACATAGGTGATATCGGCGCATCAGGAGCATACTACGTTGCTGCCCACACAGATTATATAATCTCAGATGAAGACTCTCTCATCGGCAGCATAGGCGTAATCTCAACTTACATGGAGTACCAGAATCTTCTTGAGGAGAAACTGGGGATAAACACAACAGTCATCAAGTCCGGCAAGTTCAAGGATATAGGATCGCCTTACCGCCAGATGACCGATGAAGAGAAAGAAAGGCTGCAGGGGATCGTTGACACTATACACCAAGAATTCCTAAGCGTCATAGTCTCTAAGCGCGGGCTGACGCAGGACGAAATAGCTAAGGTAGACAGTGCCAGTATCTTTTTAGGCTCCGAAGCATATTCAATGAACCTTATAGACGCGACCGGCGGGCTGGACTCGGCAGTTGAAAAGGCAAGAGCACTTGGGAAATCCCCCGATGCAGAAGTCAAATACTTAAAGCTGTCCGATTACTCAGGTAATGACATCTATTACAGCATAGGAAAAGGCGTCGGCGACTCGCTGACAGAGAAGCTTGAGCTTTCCGACAGCTCTCTGCGGCTTGTGTAATCCTTTTATAAGCATAACTACAAACATAACTTCACGCTCACAAGAAACTTGCAATCGCGCACAAATTCACTTCACAAACAACAAATTCACTTCACAAACAACAAATTCACTTCACAAACAAATTGATGGTCAAAAACAAAACTTACAATAACAATGGGACGAGTAAAAACAAAAAACATCAAGAGGACTGCTGAGAAGCTGGTGGAAGATTTCCCCGACGAGTTCAGTGACAACTTCAGCGAGAACAAGCTGATGGTTGACAAGCTGACGACTGCTCAGAGCAAGCCCCTTAGGAACAAGATAGCAGGCTACGTAGTGGCCTTGAAAACACGGGTAGTCGACTAAGTTTGCGCTTTCTCCAAAATGTGGATACTTGGAGTAATACTTCACTCGCTTTATTATATCAGCCCCGCTTATTGCGCCAATTCCTTTGCAGTATTTGGCGGAGGCGTGCCTGTGGACTTTGGCAGGAAATGGCGCGGAAAGCGAATCTTTGGCGACGGCAAGACCTGGCGAGGGCTTGTCATTGGAATAATTGCCGGCTCGCTCTTTGGCCTTATGTGGTTCTACTTGTCCCAGACAGGCCCTCTCAGCGAGACTTATTACGGTGTTTTTAACTTCAAGATAACCGACCCTCTTTTCGGCCTTTATCTGGCCATAGGTGCGATGATAGGCGACCTTGCCAATAGTTTTGCAAAACGAAGGCTTGGGCTGAAGCCTGGGGCCCCCTTTTGGGGCTTTGACCAGTGGAATCTGGTCTTCGGCGGGCTTTTGATGGCCAAACTGTTCGCGCCGACGTTTATAATTTTTGAGGAATTCATCGCTCTCTTGTTTATAACCTTTGCCATACACCTGATAGGCAACCAGATTGCATATTACACAAACAGGAA
>CAYSUP010000158.1:0-2349 GCA_964434205.1 uncultured archaeon
ACGTGAAGGATAAGCGTATAGTTTGAAACAAGGGGTATAAAAAGGATATTTAGATATCTTTACAGTCTACATCCACTTTATCTTTACAGTCTACATCCACATTATCTTTACATTCTACATCCACTTGCCTTTGGCTTTTTTAAGTATCCCGCTGGCTCCGGTTACCGCAAGGGCAACGGGCCGCTTATTCACCTCTTTTACAAGAGCGAGGACTAACCGGCCTTCTTCCACTGATTTGTGATTTACTTTTATTATCCCGCTCTGTTTGTTCTCATCAAAATCCACTACACGAAGGCTGCTTCGGGCAACGCCGAGCTCACCAAGGAAGCTCAACGCCGAAGCCCAGATGGCCTTCCCGATATCTTCGCCCTTGATAGGAGACTCCGAAGCTACGGAATAGACAAGATATCTGTTTCGCTCCCGCTTTGCAGAAGGCAGGGGATTTAATGAGGTTGCCATTTTTGTATATGCTTTCTTTATGTTTATGATAAGGATAATAAAACCTACGATGGGCGTTAATCTGCGGGAACTTATAACCGGCCATGAGATAGACTGGGCCGAACTGCGCGGCAAGAAAATAGCGGTAGATGCAATGAACACCCTTTACCAGTTCCTCGCAACGATACGCCAGCCGGACGGCACACCCCTCATGGACCAGAACGGCAAGATAACCTCCCACCTTAGCGGTGTCTTTTACCGCACTATCCGCGTCTGCGAAAACGGGATAAAGCCCGTTTATGTCTTTGACGGCAAGCCACCCGACCTTAAGGGCCGCGAACTTGCAAACAGAAAGGAGCGAAAACAGATTGCCGAGGAGAAATGGCGCGACGCAAAGGAAAGGGGGGACCTTGAGGAAGCAAAGAAGTATGCCTCGATGACCTCCAGGTTCACCCCCGAGATGCTCGATGACTCAAAAAAACTCCTTTCTGCGATGGGAATCCCGCTTATCCAGGCTCCGGGAGAAGGGGAAGCCCAGTGCGCCCACATGTGCATCAAGGGCGACGTATACGCCACCGGCTCGCAGGACTACGACTCGCTTTTGACCGGGTCGCCCATATTGATTAAGAATATGACAATGCAGGAAAAGTTTTCGCTTGAGAGGATAGATCTTGCAGAGAACTTGAAAAATCTCGGCCTGACGCGGGAGCAGCTTGTGGACATAGCCATCCTTGTCGGTACTGACTTTAACCCGGGCGTTCGCGGCATCGGGCCTAAGAAGGGTTATAAGGCAGTCAAGGAAGGCCACATGGGGGAATATCGCGAGGCCCTCGGCGACAAGTATGAGATGATAAAAAAACTGTTCATGAAGCCGGAAGTGACTGGCGAGTATGACCTTAAATGGGAAAAGCCAAACCCTGAAGCAATCAGAAAGATCCTTGTTGACGAGCACGGCTTCTCGGACATGAGGATCGAACATGGCGTGAAGAGGCTTGAGGAAGCATACCAAAAGAACGTCAGCCAGTCAAGCCTCAGCCAGTGGTTTTAGCGATTAAACAGCCCATCTCAAACCGTTCGAATAAAAAACTCGTGCACCCGTGTGTCATTAGTCAATTCCGGGTGAAAGGCTGTCACAATTATATTGCCCTGCCTTGCAGCTACGATTTTATTGCCGTATCTTGCAAGTACATGAACCTTGCGGCCGACTCTTTCGATAGCGGGCGCGCGGATGAACACTGCATTGAACGGCTTTCCGGCAAAATCGATGTCAACTGAAAAGCTGTCGACCTGCCGGCCGAATGCGTTCCTGTTCACGACAATGTCGAGTTTACCCAGAAACTCCTGGCCGGTCTTTTTTGAATCCTTGTCAGATTCCGAAGCGGACTTGGCAAGAAGGATAAGCCCGGCGCAGGTGCCAAAAATGGGTTTTTTGTATTTCTTCAAATCCTCAAACAGCCCGGTTTTCTTAAGGAGCTTCCACATGGTCGTGCTCTCCCCGCCGCTTATGATGAGACCGTCGGTTTTGTCAAGGCCGGCTTTGTTTCTGACCAGTATGACATCACCTTTTTTACCAAGCTTTAAGAGCGCATCCTTCGTTGCTGCTATATGTTCCTCCAAATTCCCCTGGACCCCAAGGACGCCTATTATCATTATGTCATCAGTGCGTTTATAGAATTACGGATTATGTCATCATGTGCGTTTATAGAATTACCGGGTCTGTTTGCAGAACAAAAAACAAAAAGGGTTACACGCCTCGCCTCGCGAGCCTGTCTTTGTCGTCCATCGAGCGCACATCGAGACCCGGCATTGCATCCCCGAGGCCAGTTGAGACCTCAGCCAGCTTCTTTTTGTCGTCGTAGTGTAAGACTGCCTCGACTATGGCCTCTGCCATCCTGGCAGGCGTCTTTGACT
>CAYSUP010000159.1:0-2343 GCA_964434205.1 uncultured archaeon
GACATACGCATCTAATGAAGTCCCCCTGAGCATGCGAAGGGCTGCCTCAAGGCCCATGACAGTTTTTTCGTTTTCCCGCTTGAGCAAGATCTCAAAGAAATCCTTCTCAGTCAGGTCGGGCACTTTCTTCAAAACCGTCCCATATCCCGAAGGGGCGACAACCATTTGCGCAAGGCCGGCTTCCTCCAGGACTTTTTCAGGCCTCTCTTTTATCTCTTCAGTCGGGACGCTTTCCTCCTCGACAATCTTCCCGTCCCCAAGAAAGACAAATGCCCACTTGCTTGTCCCCGGATCTATACCCAAAACGCGCATTTTATTTTCCTTTTGGCAGCCAATATTAGCAACCTTCAGCAATCAGTCAAGCCGTTCAAACTCTTCCTCTATCCTCATAAGGACCTCATTATTCCTTATGATGTTGTAGACTCTCCTTATCTTCCCGTTTTCTATCCAGGCATCTATCAGCTCTCTTCTTGCCTCTATCTTGTGCTTTGCGAGCAGCTTGCCGATAGGGACATCCGCCTTCATTAGGTCGTTTTTAAATTCAGGCTCCAAGCGGTCCACAGGCGTCCATGACCTGCCGACCATGAGGACGCGGCCGTTTTTGTCGGCAAGCTCGACTTCCCTGAAGTTCACCGGGTCTTTTTTTGCAACCCCGAGTTTGTCAGCAAAATCGCCGGCTTCCTTTACCTCCTGGGCAAGCGTCCTCATCCTCACCTGGTCATCCAGGTGCGCCTCAAGTATCTGCGTTACCGAGCCTGTAGTGACTGCCAGTATCCGCTCAAGCAGGCTCAGCTTTTTTTCTTTTCCGAGTTTTCCCAAAACTTCAAGTGAGTCCATTTTTAGGGGCGTTATTAATCTACATGAGGTGTATAAATTAATCTACCTGAGTTGCATAAGATTAAAGTCCACATGAGTTTTAAGTCTACATGAGTTGTATAAGATTAAAGAGGCCATGGGTTATCATACAAGCCGTAGTATTGACCATCTTTCGCTCATAAGCCAGAATGACGCTGAACAAAAATATCACCGCCATAACCGGCATCCGGTATTGTATA
This sequence comes from uncultured archaeon, assembly GCA_964434205.1. Lineage (GTDB taxonomy): Archaea > Altiarchaeota > Altiarchaeia > JAFGQM01 > JAFGQM01 > JBFYKJ01. Next base: position 1,056 of record CAYSUP010000159.1, read on the forward strand.
TGTGCCATCGAGAATAACAGTGAGCTGAAGAATATGCCGAATCTGGGCTGTAATGCCCCCCTGAAAAGCACTTCTTCCCCTACGCCGGCCCCGACTGTAAAGACAATAACCCCAAAAATGGTCTTCTCTATGCCCCCCAAGCCTTGCATTGCATCATCCGCACTTTTCATGATGTTGGGGTCTATCAGCCCCAAGACTATCGATACGCCTATCAGGGCGCCAAAGCTCAATCCAAGAAAACCGAGCGACATTGTGAATTGCTTTAAGCCCAGGCGCTTGATGCCCAGCCTTTCAAGGGTCTGTCTGAGGTTCTTTCTTGTCAGCCAGCCCACGCCGACCATGCCCAAAATCACAAACAGCCCGTCTTGGAGTGCAGTCAAGGCGACTAGCACCCCCGCGCCGCCGAGCGCCTGCACAGCCAAGCCTATATCAAGCGAGCTCATGTTGGCCACAGCCTCGCCGATGAACATCACGGAAAGCGCCAGGCCAGTCGCATGCAGCCATGATCTCGGGTCTATCGGGATAACTCGTGACAAAAGCTTTCTTACTTTGTGCACGAATAGCAAGAATGCGAAAGCGCCTGACACGACTATTGCAGTACCGGCAGCAGGGGTGTAAAGGCCAGAGATGTCGATAAACATCAGGGTACCAAAGAGTATGAAGAGTATTATGACAAAAGCAAGGAATACCTTTGTCAGCACCACAAGGTCCTTTTTTCTCTCCGTGTAATTGGCCAGCAAAACCAAAAACAATCCGGTTATGAATTCTATAGGCATCTTGATTATACCATGACCGCTTATGCCGCGTATTCTGTAATTGATTATTCTATAACTATTATTCTATAACTATTAGTCTATAACTATTATTCTATAACTACTATAACTATTATAGGCTATAATCGATTATTCTCTGACTATTTGGCTATACGCCAGGCCTTAACCACTTTGCACCAGCGTTATTAGCTTTTGTTTCAATGGCATCACACTCGAATTTTTCCTTCACACTTTGGCTCAATGACACGGCATCTGCGGCCGTTTTGCAGATTCCGAAGCATACCGGCCCAAAGGATGACATACCGCCACCCGCCGACTTTTTCTGCAAAAAGGAAAGGATCTTTTTCACCCCCTCGTCTTGCAGCCCGACTTCGATCCTCTTAAATCCGATCTTCTGCAGCAGGTTTACTCCCCGGCCAAAATCATCCGGGTTTTTTTCAGCAAGCGCAGGCAAAAGTTTCATAAGGATGATGCGGGACACTTCCCCGGCCTCTTTTTTAGGTATGGGGCAATAT
>CAYSUP010000160.1:0-2327 GCA_964434205.1 uncultured archaeon
TGATATTAAATTAGATTCATGATATTAAATTAGATTCATGATATTAAATTAGATTATAGCATAAAATTACAAACCCCTAGACCGGAAGAAACCTTTGGGTCTTTGTCTTCTTGACAACCTTGCCGGCTACCTTCAAAAGTCCCGGCTTAATCTTCATGCAGCCGTAGCCTATTGCTACCCCGACAAACGCCCCAGCCACCACATCGTGCGGATAGTGTGCACCCAAATAAACCCTGGAAATGCAGACCAAGAGGAAATAGGCGAGATAAGCTGCAAAAAGCGGCATATCGACCAAAAGAAGTCCCAAACCGGTGCCTATAACAGCAGCATGCCTGCTCGGGAAAGATTGCATAGGGTCCCCGCACCACTGGGCCTCTGCGCTAACGCCTACGCACGGCCGCTGCTCGACAACAACCATCTTGATGGCCGTGACGATTATCAAGGCCAGGATTATTGAGAGCGCGAACGGATAGACGTTTTTGTTCTTCCTGTACAACATGTAGAGCACTACCAGAGGTATTACTATAATGTAGCTGTCGCTTACGACTGACATGAAAGACATCATATCAAACATTTTGGTAATGCACGTTTAATCAACATTATTTGTAATGCACGTTTAATCAACATTATTTCTTTAGTTTGCTCAAGACTGCTTTTCGCATCACATCCACCGGCGGGTCGTAGCCCCAGACTCTAAGCGACTCGGCCCCCTGGTTCACAAACATCTCAAGGCCGTTTATTGTCTTTGCGCCCGCTTTCTTTGCTTCCCTAATAAATTTGGTCTCAAGGGGGTTATAAACGATGTCCATGACAACCAGATTCCGTCCAACTTCGTTGGATGTAATAGGGGAAGTGAGGGGGGTATTGTCACTCCTTGGTGACATCCCGACCGAGGTTGCATTGATCAAAATGTCAATCCCCCTTAGATTGATTTCATCCATTATGCTTATCTTTTTGGAAATCTTCTCATCTACTTCCATAGCCAGCTCAAGTGCCTTTTTGTTAGTCCTGTTATGCACCGACACCTCGCAACCCTCAAGCAGGCAGCCATATATGATTGCGCGAGCGGCGCCCCCTGCGCCAAGGACTAGGACCTTCTTACTTTTAAGTATCGGGGCGCGTGCTTTCAATGCCTCGACGGCCCCATACATATCAGTGTTATAGCCCTTTGCCGTTCCATTGCCGAAATCTATGCAGTTGACGGCCCCTATCAAATCTGCGGCTACTTCTTTCTCGTCGATGAACCCCATTATTGCAGTCTTATGCGGCATCGTGACATTGATGCCTGCGTAAGTTTTCCTTAGGCTGTCGTAAGCCTTCTTTTCGAGCGTCTTTATCTCGACTGCTTCATAGGAGGCATTGGCATCCATAGCCTTGAAAGCGGCATTATACATGATCGGGGAAAGGCTGTGCCCGATAGGGCTTCCGATGACTGCGTATCTTTTCATTTGTTTTTTGCTATAATCAAAAAACTAAGAACAAAAATAGCTGGTTGAAAGCAAAAACAGCTATTTCAGCATCATCCCCTTGCCGGCAGGTATCCATCTCTGTATCTCGCCGAGGATGACCTTCTTTATCTTCTGCCCGTCTTCCTTGCCTGCGCGCCGCAGAACGCCGGATTTTATCTCCTCTGCAAGCTCCCCGGACTTCTTGCTCCCCGGACCTATCATAGCGTAATACTTTGTCTGGCTTTTGATGGCGTTCTCCGGGCCGCCGATAGATATGGCATAATAGTCATTGACCCTAAAGCCCATTGCAAGCCTAAGCGCAGTCCCTTTGAACCACTCCCTTTCGCCGCGTATGACAAAGGCACCCTTCGCCAGGTACTCGCCGCTATTAGGCGTCTTTGTCACCTGTTCGGGCTTCATCGCATAAACATCCACGCTGCCTATCTCATCCCCCCAGGCGCTCGAGTAGCTAGCAGCAGCCTCTGCAGTCTCAAGTTTCGTGTTCTCGGGTATCCCTCTATTATCAGGGTTCTTGACCACAAAGAACGGTGCGCCGTGGACTGCGGAGTGGAAGACCAGATCATGGGGGTCAGTGTGCTTTTTTATTATGGCTTCATTGGTCGTTGCGTCCCTTCCGCCGATGACAAGAAAGCCGTCGCTGGAGATAAACCACCTGAACTTCTCGTACCACTCCGGCCTATGCCTTTCGACAGGGCCGCCGGCAAGCTTCTTTTCCGCCTTTGCCTTTATCTGTTCGATTTCCCGAAGCTCAGCCTCACTGACCCTTAGTGCAGAAAGCGCGCCCTCAAGCTTCGATCTTGCCTTTTTGGATTTTTCGTAGTAAAGCGAGGCGTTTTCAGAGACCGACTTGTCTATAAA
>CAYSUP010000161.1:0-2324 GCA_964434205.1 uncultured archaeon
AGTTCAACAACGAGGAGTTCATGTCTCACTATCACAAGCGGAGCAACGCTGAGACTGTCTTCCACATGGTCAAGATGAAGTTTGGCGACAAAGTGAAGTCTAAGAACAAGATAGCGCAGGAGAATGAGCTGATGTGCAAATTTATTGCGCATAATATATGTGTCGTCATTCAGGAGATGTTCGAGTTGGGGATAACTCCCAGCTTTTGCACCTAAATTCCGGTTTCTGCACCTTTATTCCCTGTTTTAGCTTATTTTAAGTGCAAAGCCGTTAATTACCTTAAATCAGTTCAGTTAATTACCCTAACCGGCAACATAAGAATTGTTGCGCCCAATCATGAAACGCATCTATAAGAAAATAAAGGCCCCCTTCCTCGAGCTTGAGAAGGACCTGGAAAAGGACGAACGGACCCTCCTTAGGAACGCCAAATACTTCTTTGCCTTCTGCATCCTGATGATAGTCTCTGTGCTGATTTATTATTCCCGCACGGGTGACGAGGTCGTACCGTTCTTTGCCCTTGGCATAACTGCAGCAGTCTTTTGGACGCACTCTGACAAGACGGGCAAGATATTCATGATTGCCGCAGGCTCGATAGGCTTTATACACGAAGTCATCGGCGGCATGGAAGGGTGGTTTGTCTACACCTCAGGTGCGGTCTTTCAGACGCCCCTATGGCTTATTCCGGGCTATGCGGTCATGTACTGGGCCTGCTACAATCTGTGGAAACGCGGAAGGGCGAAATACCGCGTAAAGGAGAGGAACTTCAAGATACTCGCAATCGCGGTGATAGCCCTTGTGGTTGTATTGGACGCTACCGTGACTCACTTCAGGCCCAAAGACTGGCCGTTTGACCTTGCATCGGTGGTAGCGATCATCTTCCTCTTCAAGGTCCGGGCGGAAAGGCATCTTGCCTTTGTGACCTGGTCACTGTGCGCTTTCAATGAGTTCCTCGGCTTCAGCCTCGGTGCCTGGCAGCATTATGCCTACGCCGGCCAGGTAAGCACCCTCAATGGCTATGCGGATATAACTGCCGCAGGCCCTGTGACCGGCTTCTCTTTCATAGGCATAACGTCGTCGTATATCCTTTTTCTCTGGGGGTCGATAAGGTTCGCTGAGTTCGTCAATGAGCACAAGAGGCCGCTCGCCAGAGATCTGGCGGTTATGGGTGCCGTGACTGCGATGAAGACATATACCTGGCTCACTAACTCGACCATCCTCGCAATGTTCTTTGCCGGAAAACTGTTCTGAGATAAAATATTGGATTTGTAGAAAATAGGATTGTAGAAAATAAGATTGTAGAAAATAGGAATATAGGGAAATAGGAATATAGGATTATAGAATGTACGACATAATAATCATCATAGTCCTGATTTTTGGGGGGCAGACCCTGGGTGCAGCGATGGGACTTATAACAAAGCCCAGCAACCGCCTCTTGCATACGTCACTAGCCTACGCTGGCTCGATGATGATTGCTATATCATTCTTGGAGTTGATACCGCAAGGCCTTGCCATCGCGCCTTTGGGGACCATCGTGCTTTCCTTTTTGCTCGGAATACTGGTCTTTGTATTCGTAGACCACGTAATACCGCACATACACCCGGAGTTTCTAAAAAAGGAGTGCAACAAGGTAAGGAAAAGCGTTGATATGCTTTTGATAGGGATAAGCCTTCACACATCCCGGAAGGTCTTGCGGTAGGTATCGGATTTGCACTGGACCCGGGGATGGGCCTTTTGGTTGCCGTCGGAATAACGATACAGGATATTCCGGAGAACCTAGCGACGATAATACCGCTATATTGCCTTAATAAGAAAAAGCTGAAGTCCTTTTTTATAGTCAGCGGCACTGCAATGTTTGAGCTCTTTGGTTTTTTGCTGGGTTATATCTTTTTGAAGGGCGCTCCTATGGAACTTGTGGGCGCTTCGCTTGCAGCTGCAGGCGGCTTTATGGTGTATATCTCCCTGGACGAGCTTTTGCCATCGGCCCAACTGAAGGAACATCTGATAGCAGGAAGCATTAGCGTAGCACTCGGCATTGCAACAGTCTTACTGCTCGGGTTGCTTGGCGGCGTATCGATCAGATAGACCGGGCGATAACCCCTTTAAAACGCCCAGCTTCTAATTACGCAATGGGGCTGTTCGGAAAACTGTTTAGCGGAAAGAATGAAGAGCAAAAGGTAGAAAGGATTGACTTTGCCAAGCTTCCTGAGTGGCTTTCCAAGCATAAAAAAAGCCTTGAGTCAGGAGTCGACGGCCTTGTCGCGCCCACGACCAAAAGGATACCGGCGATAATCAGGGATATAGATTCGTCTCTTGACAGGCTTAGC
>CAYSUP010000162.1:0-2284 GCA_964434205.1 uncultured archaeon
TGTTAGAAATATATAACAATTAGTTAGAATTGGATAACAAAAAGTGAGAAAAATGAGACAAAAGGACAAAACAAGGGTTTATCGGAGGGCGGTTGTAATGGGGCTTTTGGTCCTTGGGATAATACTTTTTGCAGTCCTTTCTATGAGCGGCAAGGGGGATACTGAGGCATGGGCCGTAGTCTCCATAGGCCTGGCCGTACTGCTCTTTGCTATTTTCTTCATGTCAAGACAGCTCAGGAGCATCAGGGAGGGCTTCCCGCTCGAGGACGAGTTCTCAAACAAAGTAAAGCTCAAGGCCGAGTCCGGCGCATTCAAGTTTTCCATCTATTGGATACTGGCCTTGATGTGGTATAACATGATTGCCGGGGATACCTCCGCGCATGTGCTCGACGCGAGCGATGTCATGGCACTGGCGATAATCGGTATGGGGACGGCGTTTGTCGCACTGTGGTTCTATTACACTAAAAAAGGGGTCTAAAATGATCGGAAAGCCTGAATGGTTTGAGAGGAGGAAATACACAGGATGGGGAGTGAATCCAAAGACGTGGCAGGGGTATGCATACATAGCGGCCTTCGTAGGCTCTCTTGCAGTCTTTCAGTCAATGCCCTTTTGGGACGCGCAGACCAGGATAGCGGGTACCGTAGTATGGGGCTCAGTCCTGTTGCTTGACATGTTACACATAATGATGCATCTGGAGAGGGATGAGCGAGAGTACAAGATAGAGGCAATCGCCGAGAGGAATGCGGCATACGCAATGATCGCGGTGATCGCTGTCGGCGTGCTGTGCCAGCTGATAGTGAGCTCGCTGCAGAAGAACCCGACTGTGGACTGGTTCCTAATAGGCGCATTGGCGGCCGGCGTTGCAGCCAAGTGCATCTCTAACATCTACTTGGAGAGAAAGCCGCTGTAAAGACAAAGACAATGAAAACCAGGATAAAGGAGCTCAGGGCCAGGTACGATCTCACACAGGAGGGCCTGGCGAAGAAAGTGGGCGTCAGGAGAGAGACCATAGTCTTTTTGGAACAAGGGAAGTATAACCCCTCCCTGCAATTGGCCCATGATGTGGCCAAAGCTCTGAAGACGAATATAGACGAGCTGTTTATCTTTGATTAAGACCGACGGGTTTTCTTTGATCAGACTGATGACTTCCTGAAGAGGTGCGCGCCTATTACGGTCAGTACAATCCAGAAAACAAACAGCACTGAGAAGTCCAGCCACATCGGGAAGTAGGAGATTCCGCCCAGACTCCCGCGCAGGCCGTCAACACCATAAGTCAGCGGGTCGAACATCGAAGCCGTGCTAAGCCAGGCCGGCAGGCCCTGAAGCGGGAAGAGTGCGCCCGACAAAAAGAACACGGGCATGATAAGGAAGTTCATGACCAGCTGAAAGCCATGGGCGTCGGACATGCGCGACGCGAAGGCTATGCCGAGCGCCACAAACGACGCTGAGATGAGGAACATGAATACGAGGGATAGCAAGAAACCCAAGATTGACGGCGAAACCAGCCCAAACACCACAAGAGCCGCAAGTATTATGAACGCCTGCAGGATGGATGTTGTGACTGCGCCAAGCGTCTTTCCTATCATTATCGACATCCTGCTGACTGGCGCAACAAGGACCTCCTTAAGGAAGCCGAACTGCCGGTCCCAGAGGACCGATATGCCGGCAAACATAGATGAGAAAAGGAGTATCATGCCGATTATCCCGGGGGCTATGTAGCCCATGTAGCCGCCGCTTTGGCCGCCGATGTTCATAAACGAGCTGAAGCCCCCGCCAAGCAGGACTAAAAAGAAGAAGGGCATCGCCAGGTTGCCGATCACGCGGCTCTTCGCGCGGAAGAACCGTTTCATCTCCCGGATCCACATCGTCGTTATCGTGTTTATCTCGCTCATTTTAATGCCTTTTCTCTCCTGATTTTTATCTTCCCGGCATGTGCATCCTTCGCATCATCCTCATCCGGTCCTTGCCGCTTCCCTCTTCTTCCCGTATGGCTTTTCCCGTGTAGTGTAAAAACACGTCCTCGAGAGTGGGCTTATGGAGGCTTACGCCCTCGATTTCGACGCCGCATTTGTGCGCCCCCTCCACAAGCTTCGGGATGAGCTTTTCGCCCTCCCTGACTTTTAAAGTTATCTCGTCGTTCTCGCCCATTATGCTCTTCACTGCGGGCAGTTTCTTTAAGCACTTTTTGAAAACCTCCCGGTCGCCCTTTATCGTGACTTTCAGGACATCGCCGCCAAGGTTCTCTTTTAGGTTCTCGGGCGTGTCGAGCGCAACGATCTTCCC
>CAYSUP010000163.1:0-2271 GCA_964434205.1 uncultured archaeon
ATTTGGACTAGATTTTCCAAATTTTTTGAAGGATTATTCCTTGGCCTTGCCTTTCTCGACCTTGTCGATTGTCAGCCAGCGTCTCTTTGTGCCGTGTTCGCTTCCGAAAAGGGAGTATGTCTGCTCTTTAGCGTCGGCCTCGTCCTTGGCCTCTATCGACTTGGCAAATCCCTGTATACCGCCACCGATCCTTGCATTCCCAGATACTACAAATTTCATTTTACGTGTTTCCTTTAAGTGGTTAGTTTGAAGTTTTGGTTATAAGAACCCTGGCGAATTGCAAAAGCCGCTGGGATTACAAGAGCTATTGGGATTACAGGAACCCTAAGGCCTCGTTTATGTACTCTATCTCTATCGGCGTCGTTTCCTCGCCGATGATAAACCCATTTGAGTTTGCAATCACGCATACCCCCACAAGTTTTGACCCCATGTTTGCAGATGCGCGGCCGCCTTTGACTCCGAATATCTCTTCTAGATACCTCATCTCATCATCGCTTGCATCCGGAGTCACGACAAAGCCCTTGTTTGTGGCCGTGCATAGGGCACCAACCTCGCTCCCGCCGGCAATCCTCCCTTGGACTGTCTTTATTCCGAGGGCTTTGTCTATCATCTCTTTTGTGCCATGCGAGAACTCATCGCTGATTATCCCGCCGTGGTCGTTGACTGCAATCAGATTCCCAAGCGCTGTAAACTTGTCTGGGATCACTGTGACGCTGGTACTTTTTTCTATCCTTCTTACTTCACGGTCTTCGACTAGATATGGCACTACTGCGCCACGCGAGTTGCCGGCGGACATGATGCCGGACAGGGAAAAATTGAATATGGAGGTGGGGATTGTCTCAACCTTGAGGTGCGACTCTATCTTTTCTATCTTTGTGTCGCTGAGGCGGTCGGAGATTAGGCAATATTTGTCAGTGGCAAAGCCAAAGAGACCCAGATAACCCTCTCCTTGAAAATCTGTTTGGTATATTGCCATAGGGGTACTCAGAAAAATAGTGATGGGAAATATTGCTTATGAAGGTATTACTTGACCAGGCTTGCCGTTACCCTGCCGTTTGAGTCCTTCACAGCCTTTATCTGGACCATCCGCGGAGGCTTGTGGTCCCCTCTTGCCCAGATGTGCTCGTTAAGCCCGGAAGAGAACTTGACTTCCTTGGCCTTCAGATGGCGCACAAGGAACTTCTGCAAGACTGCGACTGCCTTGTTTGCCCGCTTGTATTGCGGGTTTGTCCTGTAGACTGACCTTAGTGGAACGTTATAGACGTTTTCCGACACGATGTCGACTTTCTCTTCCTTCTTTGACTTCTTGTCCTTCTTGTCGACTTTGGCTTCTTTTTTCTCGGCTTTGGCTTCGGTTTTCTTTTCTGCAGCTTCCTTTTTCTCTGCCTTTGCTTCTGCTTTTGCCATCTCTTTAACTTCTCCGGCCTTTGCCGTCACATCTTTCTTTGCTTCAGCCATCTTGATTAGTATACGCTATCCCTGCGCCAGCTCCTGCCGGTCTTCGGCGAGCCCCGCACTTTTCTGTTTGTTGAGGCAAATGCCCACACGGGGGCGCGCCTGGCCTCCTTGTTCGCCTTCTTCAAGGTCTTTTTCGTCTCTTGTTCTTTGTTCGAGCTCATTGTTGATTTGAATTGTTCGATATTAAGTGAATTATTCGATATTACTTGGATTATTCGATATTACTTGGACATGCGCTTTATCGTGATCTCGTGCTGTGATGATTTGAGCTTCAGCAATATCTCCTTGAGCTGGCCGTCGTTCAGCTGTTTGACCTTGCCGGACGCATAAAGCTGCGCAAGGTAGATCTTGAGCTTTTGCACGAGCTCCGGATCGACAATCGAAAGGTTCATCAGCCGATCCTGCGCATCGGGCGTCAAAAACTTTCGCACAAGCGAGTCTATCTGCCTCATTGCCTGCTCGACCTGTAGCTGTTTCTGCGTTTCCTGCTGCTGTTGCATTTGCAGTTGTTGCAGTTTTCTGGCCCGAATGGCCTCCAGCTCGTCCATGTTGCTTGACAGCTATTTGACCTGCTGTTACGTTTATTCTGTTAGCGAAGTTGCTATTACTTCTTTACTTTGTTAGCGAGATTATCGAGGTACTTGACGCCCGCAGGGGTTATCTCCCTGCCGTCCGCCTCTTTTGTCTTCTTCAGGAGGCCGAGGCCTTCAAGCTGCTGGACTGCAAGGCGCGTCACTTTGCCGGATGCGGGAAGGGACTTCTCGGGCTTTACTCCCCGGTTCTTCTTTGAGCGGTATTCCTTTCTTAAGCGCG
>CAYSUP010000164.1:0-2254 GCA_964434205.1 uncultured archaeon
ATTACGAAGGATTTTTTCGTTTAAACTTTTTTTATTAATATAATTACAAACTTAAGAAGAAGAAAAAAGATAGCCCGCGGACGATTTTGGCGGGAATGTTTTTGCAAAATGCCGGCTGAGAAAACTGAGAAGAGCGTGGAAGCGATAGTCCTTTGCATTGACAGGGACGACGACCTTGGGAAAAAGGCAGCTGTGAAAGGGCCCATAATCGGCGAGGAAGACAATTTCATGGCAGCAAAGGCCCTTGCGATGGCCGACCCGGAGGACACCGACCTTAATGCCATCCTTGCTGCGATAAAAGTCAGGAGGGAGAGTGACCAGCTTTACAAGGGCGTTGAGGTAGTCACGATAACCGGCGACAAAGATGTCGGCGTCAAGAGCGACCAGAAGATAAGTAACCAGCTCGTGAGGGTGCTTGAGGCCTACAAGCCAAAGGGCGTGATACTTGTCACTGACGGGGAGGAAGATGAGAAGGTCATACCGCTGATACAAAGCGAGACAAAGATACTCTCAGTAAAAACGATAACCGTCAAGCAGGCCCGCCAGCTTGAGAGCGCGTATTTCAAGATCCAGGAGTTCTTCAAGCGGATAAGCGACAACCCCCGCCAGGCAAAGATGATGTTCGGCCTCCCGGGCGCACTGCTTTTGGCGATAGTCCTCCTCTCATCGTTAGGCATACCCGTAGGTGAATTGATACTGGCTTTGATAGGCGTCTATCTCATTGCAAAAGGGTTTGGCTATGACGACCAGCTCTCATCAGGCCTAAGCGAGGTCAGAAACTCGCTTTTTCAGGGGAACATATACAAGGTTTTCAATGCAATAGCCCTTGCCATAATAGTCCTTGCTTTGATTACGGGCTATTTTGAGCTGAAGGATAATGTAAGCGCGATATACAAGCCGGGCACGATAATGCCCGAGACCTGCACTGTCAATTCCACGGGTTCGACAGTATGTGCGGGCGGAAGGCCGTTTGGAATCCAGCCAAAGTCCGTGAGTCAGGCGCTCATCGAGTATCCGGAGCTTTCCTTTAACTTCATAATGTTCTCCCCAAACGGCGGAGCGTTAGACCTGATACTAATAGCGATATTCCTGACAGTCATCGGTTTTGTGATACACAACTTCATGCGGAAGGAATACATAAAGATAAAAAAGTACGTGTATGTTGTGATAGGCGTAACACTCCTAAAATACGTCTCATCCAGCATATACTGGCTGATTTTGTACCTCAAGGCAGACTCAAACCACATCGTGCAGAAGTCCGATGCTGTCAGCAGCGCCGCGGCGATGCAGAACTTCCTTATTGCAGCGTTGATATCCTTTGTCGTTTTGCTTGTTGCCCACTATGTGATAAAGATAATGTTTTTTGACTACATCGCAAGAAAGAGGCAGCTTGAAGAGAGATACCTTGGCAAGGCTGCAGTCTCAAAGAAGGGCAAGAAGCTCGGCCAGGTGACCAAGATAGTCATGAAGGGCAACGAGCTTAAGGGAGTAAACATAAAGAAGAAGTATTACCCGATCGAGGAAGTAGAGGCGGACGGCAAGTCGCTTGTTATTTCCAGCGAAGCGTAGTTTTAGCATTTTTCCCGCAAGTGGTTGATACAGGGCAAATTCAAAAGTCCAAATACAATTTGTGAAAAATCGGATGAATTAATCGCGCGTGGCAGTTGAGAGGGATATCATGGATGAAACAGAGCGACGTTTCCAGGCGGCTCGCATGACACAGCGTATAGAAGCATTTGAGGCTAGCTTGCTTCATCACGCCAAATTATTGGAGGCATATGGACACGATCCTGCGATTCAACACGCTATACAGCAACAAAGGGAGACTCTTCTTGAGTCCATAGGGAACTTGCGGGAATCATGGCTTCACATGGATGCTGAGCCCTTCCGTCTTTCTGAGAAAGCCCGTAATGCAACATTGGATGATATCGAAGCTGCACTAAAAAGAGGTGATGTAAACGGGTTGAAGACCGCTGTCAACGCCAAGACATGTGGCCTAAAACACCGAACCATTGCCGAACCACACCGAGACACGCTTTCAATCCATCAGGCAAGGCCTCGCCATCGCTAATTCTATGTTTTTATAGCCTTCCCTACAAACATACCCTACTCCGCATGCAATGTGGGCAGCACGCCTGAAGCGGAAAACCGGCTTTGATTGAAAAGCCGAAAAGGAGAATACAATGAACGAGAAGAAATTCTTAACTGCGATAGAACCCAGTAACAGAGAGGCTGTATTAGCCCTGAAAGAGAA
>CAYSUP010000165.1:0-2221 GCA_964434205.1 uncultured archaeon
ATCATTGATTACCCATCAATAATCTTCATTACCCATTAGTAATCATCAATTACCCGTCAATTGGCCGGATAATGCATTCACGCCTTTTTGCTTTTCTTCCACTCAGAAATAATGTCTATGTCGCTTCCGCCGGGCTTAGTGTCCCTTTTCTTTATCTTAACCCTCATCGGAAAGTTTATCGCTGCCCCGCTTATTATAGCTTCGCCGCGTCCAAGTCCCGGCAAATCCTTTACAATATCCTCGGTAACGGCCTCCGCGGATTTTCTTATGAAGTCCTGGTCAAGCGGATTTACTATCCTCATAATTATCTGCGTGTTGCACTGGGATAGAACATCCTGGTCAAGTCGTGACGGCCGCTGAGATATCAAACAAAGCCCGACGCCGAATTTTCTTCCTTCGCGCGCTATTCTCCTAAGGATGCTTCGCGAGACTATCTCTCTCTCAAACTCGCGCGGGACAAAATTGTGCGCTTCTTCAAGTACCAAAAAGCAAGGCAATTCCAGCTTTTCCTCGCCAAAGTCGTTCATGTAGTTCATGCGCGCATAGAATATCTTTCTTGCAACTGCCGACACTACGATCTCCTTTATATACTCCGAAGTCCCGGATAAATCTATCACTGTCGCCTGGCCGGGGGCAACAAGCTCCTCAAGGGATGTCTCGCTCTCTGAAATCAGGCCAGAGCGCTGCAGGCTCTCAAGCCTCCTTAATAATGCGCGCGCAGTCGAGGCGTTGGCCTTGCTTGCCAGCTTCTTTATCTGTGCTTTCAGATCGCCGGGCAAGACCTCCTCACCGACTTCCTCGTCCTTCTTTTTCTCAAGCACCATGTGCAGTATCTCAATCATATCCTTTAGGTTATAGCTCTGCTTCTTCTCGGCGCATATCTCTATAATCTCATAGAGCATGTCCCTTTGCGTATCAGTTGTACCTACAGTCATGGCTGCAATATCCTCGGCGCTGAGGCGGCCGGCTTTGACCTTAAGCCTCTTCTCTGCATGCTTTCCGATGCCAAGGACCTTCACTCTGTCAAATATCGGTGATTCTGATCCGTCGCTTGTATAACCAAGATACTTGTATTCGCCGTGCGGGTCAAAGACTATGAGCGCCCCGCCCTTCTTTAATAACTCCTCGATGAGGACGCCGCCGGTGTAAGATTTCCCGGCTCCCGTCATCGCAAGTATCGCGCAGTGCGTGCCGACAAGTTTATTGGCGTCGAGGGAGACTACGACTTTTGGCCGCGTCTCAACAGTGCCAATGGGTATTGCCCTCTCTTCCGCAATGTTTAATAATTTTCTTATAGTGTCATCCTTTGTCATGAAAACGGGCGTTGCCGGGCGAAGGCTGTATTTTGGCATCTCAAGGCCGGCCCCGTTCATGTGGCCGAGTATGTCAACTATGCCCACCACATATTCGCCCTCCTCAAGAGCGTAGCCGGTCACAAAGTCGCCCATCGCGCTCTCCCTTGCGAATTCGTCGGGCAGGAGCTGGTTGGATGCAGTCACCTCGCGGATTATGCCCATGACCTCGCGACCCGTAACCGGCTCGGTGGCCGAGACAAAATCATCCTTCTTGACTTTTGTCTCCCCCTCCTTTGTCACCGCGAAAAGAAATTTCCTAAGCGACGTGGTTCCTATGATTCGGCCGACTTCATCCACATTAATTAGTCATCCCCCCATTAACTCTTTACTAACCTATCGTTAAGGAGAACAAGAATAAAAGAACTGGGCTTTGATATTTTGTTTTTATCCGATAAAAACCACTTCCCAGATTTTAATCACTCTTTTGTGCGCCTGCCTAGCATGCCCCTCGCGAACATAGCCTCTGCCAATGCCCTCTGTTTGGGCTCTTCGGGATGGTGCATCCCGAATATCTGCACGTAAGCTCGCAATGCCTTTGCAAGCTCTTCGTCATTTGTCTTGCCGCTTGCAACCATATCACCGACTATCCGCTCCATCCCCTCGACGCGCCGCCGTATATACTCATCTTGTACCGGAACCCTCATCCGCCCGTCCCAGCCGGGGGCAAAGTTGTGCATGATGTCAGGATTCATTACATGCTGGGTTGGCCCGTCTATTATGACATGCCTCTTTTTCGGAGTCGCAGGTCTTGCCATGTTTATGTTACACGTCCGGATATTAAAGATTGAATTATTAATGAGTAAATAATTAAAGAGAACTTTGAATAAATAGGCGTTTGCCACGAAATCCGGCAAATGCGCGGATTT
>CAYSUP010000166.1:0-2161 GCA_964434205.1 uncultured archaeon
ATAAGGCTTTGCTGATTGCAAATCCCCCTTTTATCCCTTTTTTATCTTTCACACCCTCTTCTTTTTATCCGGCTACTGGCTAATCTAACGACCTAAAATGATTGAATGGGTTTTACTTGGGCTGGTGCTGTTTATCGTCTTGATTTTCGTAGGCATGTGGATTTACTACAAGAACAAGATAATCGGCGCCTACAACAATGTCAAGAACGCGTGGGCGCAGATTGACGTGCAGTTAAAGAAGAGGACAGACCTTGTGCCAAACCTCGTCGAGACTGTCAGGGGCTATGCCAAGCATGAGAAGGGGGTCTTTGAGAATGTTACAAAGGCCAGATCAGCGATGATGGGCGCCCAGACTGTCGAGGACAAGGCAAAGGCCAACAACATGCTGACGTCGGCATTGAAGACTGTATTTGCCGTTGCTGAGAACTACCCGCAGCTGAGGGCTAGCGAGAACTTCAAGATGCTGCAAGAGCAGCTTGACGGCATTGAGAGCAAGATCGCATATGCAAGGCAGTTCTACAACGACTCAGTGCTTGATTACAACAACACCATCCAGATGATACCCGGCAGGTTCTTTGCCGGAGGCAGGAAGGCCGAAGCGTTCTTCGAGATTGCTGAGGCTGAGAAGGTTGTGCCAAAGGTGAAGTTCGAGTAAAGCCTTTTTGTGCTGCCGTGACTGGCAGCACACCCTATATTTTTTATGGACCGACAGCAACACGTCAGCTTCTACACCCAGATGGGTAAGAACAAGAGGGATTCAGTACTTCTGGTATTGGTAATAATGGCGGTTCTGGCAGTCCTAGTGTTTGCCCTTTCCGACATGTTTGCCCCCGAATTAGCCGTAATCATAGTGATTGCAATGGGCGTTTTCACAATCCTTGATGCATGGGTTTCTTATATGTACGGCGACAAGGTGGTTCTTAGCTCGACGGGCGCCAAGCTTGCCGATCCTGTAAAGCATGTCTACTACATCAACATTGCAGAAGGCCTTGCGCTTGCGGCAGGCATTCCCGTGCCAAAGCTGTATGTAATCCCCAGCGGCGAGATAAACGCATTTGCAACCGGCCGCGACCCGAAGCACGCTTCGATAACCGTGACGCAGGGGGCTCTTGACAACCTCAACCGGCAAGAACTTGAGGGCGTCGTCGCCCATGAGATGTCGCACATAGGCAACTACGACATACGCTTCTTCACCCTGATTGCGGTCTTTGTAGGCCTGATAGCGATCATAAGCAATATAATATTGAGGAGCTCCCTTTATTCAGGTGGAAACAGCAGGGATAAGGGCGGCGGATGGATAATAGTGGTCGGTCTGGTACTTGCGATAATCGCCCCGATAGTCTCAAGGCTGGTCCAGCTTTCAATCTCGCGCAAGAGAGAGTACCTGGCTGACGCAACGGGCGTCAAGCTGACGCGATACCCGCCAGGGCTTGCAGGCGCGCTGGAGAAGATACAAAAGATGAACAGGGGCAACATGAACGTCAGCGAAGCGGTTTCGCACCTGTTCATCTCGGACCCTAAAAACTCTTTCATGGACAACATATTCGCAACTCACCCGCCGATTGAGAAACGGATAGCGACGCTGAGGGCGATGTGATAATTGTAGCGTAACTGACCAAGCGTAGCGTAACCATCTTAAAATGGACGGCATCCCAAAGAAAGGCGATATCGCATTGATAGTAGTCGATGTCCAGGAGAAGTTCCGCCCGGCGATTTTTGAGTTTCCCCGCGTCATAGAAAACTGCTCAAAGCTAGTCGAAGCGTTTAAGGCGCTAAAGATGCCCATATTGCATACCGAGCAGTACCCAAAGGGCCTTGGGAAGACAGTCTCGGAACTAGACAAGCTATTCAAGGAAAAGCCGCTGGAAAAAACCGAGTTTTCCTGTTTTGGGAATGCGGTTTTCAGGAAGAGGCTTGAAGACCTTGACATGCACGAGCTTGTGATCTGCGGAATCGAGGCCCACGTCTGCGTGCTTCAGACTGCGCTTGATGCTATCCGGCTTGGTTACGAAGTCTTTTTGGTTGAAGATGCGATCTCCTCGCGGAAAAAGACGGACTGGAAGACTGCAGTCAAGAGAGCGCAGCAGTCCGGGGCTTATCGGGCCTCAACCGAGATGGTGATATTCCAGCTTTTGGAGAAGGCTGGCACTGAAGAATTCAA
>CAYSUP010000167.1:0-2080 GCA_964434205.1 uncultured archaeon
CTATGTAATAAGGCAGCGGGCAGCGCGGATAATATTCCTTCTCATCCGAGATGATGATGACGTCGGCCCCCTCTTTGGAGGCGGCAAACGCAGCGCTGAGGCCCGCGTCCCCGCAACCGATTATTGCTATCTTGGTCATATCTTTTTTAAAGGTTATCCTTCACCCATTCTTCGGCCTTCTTTGAATCCATTAACTGCTGGATTTCAGCCGGCTTTGAAAGCTTTATCCTGCATATCCACGATTTATACGGTTCTTGGTTTAGTTTCTCGGGAGCATCAAAAAGAGGGCTATTGGCTTCGATTACCTCACCGCTGACGGGCGACGCTAGGTGTCCGCTCCATTTCACAGACTCAAGCGACGCAAAGGTCTTGCCCTTGTCAATCTTTTGGCCTTTCTTTGGGAGGTCAATAAAGACTATGTCCTTTGTGACTTTAAGGCCGTAGTCAGTAACGCCAAGTGTAGCAACATCGCCCCTGACTTCAACCCATACATACTCGCTATACCTCAAGTTTTTTGGCAGAGCCATTTTTTGACTTTTTTGTTTTCTTTGCCACTAAACTCTTTTTGGGCTTTTCATTGCCCTTCTTCGTGACTTTTTTGCCGCAGCCACCAGTCTTTTGGGCTTTTGCATCTTTCCCCTTGTTGCCTTTTAACCCCATTTCCTCTTTGGCAAAACGCTTCTTTAAGAAGCGCAAAAGCAAGCCAACGATGACTGCAAACAACACTATCGATATTATAAGGCCTATGTTATTAAGGACTGTCGGGTCTATTATCAGGAAGATGCCGAATCCCAGCATCATAAGGCCTGATATCGCCTTAAGAGTGGCGCCGGTGTCTTCGCTTAGCTTTTCAGCCTTGAATCTCTTGACAAAGAGCAGGACTATTGTCAAGAGCGGCAGTATGTAGATTGCACAATATGCTGCGATGTAGAAAAAGGCAGTTGTATTGTCAAAGTTTTGCGCAATAAGAAGCGTGTCGTAAACGACGGGCAGCGCAGCCGTGCAGAATAATTCATAACTGTTGGCCACAAATGCAAGGACTGCAGTCGCAGCCAAAAGCTGCGGCAGTGAGTGCGACTTAAGAAGCTCTCTCATCCTCTTGTAAAGCTTGGGCTTCTTGTCTTCGGGTATGCTAAGGGAAATGCCCTTCTTGAAGAAAAAGAAGTCCTTTAGGTTAATTAAGGCTATCAGTATGGCTATCGCACCAGCAATCCAAAATAGCGGCCCGGCTGCATTTGTATGCCCGCCGACAGAGGCCTTCACGGTCTTCAACCCGAAATACAGGGCGACCATTGCCATGAAATAGACTATTGCCGAGACCATGACAAATGTCAGCCCTATAAGCAGCATCTTTTTTCGCGAGTTGGCATAGACAAGGAAGGTCAAAAGCAGCGTGAGGACGAAAAACGCGCAGGGATTAAAGCCGTCCAAAAGGCCAATCACCAGGGTGGACAGCGGAACTCCGAACTCTCGCGAGTCTACGTTTCCGAAAAAGGGTAGGGAGAACATATACCTATATTTTTCCAAATCTGTGAGGTTTGCAGGAGGTGCGCCAGAGCGCAAAGCATCGATCTTTCTTTTTATGACTTCCTCTATGTAAACGCCTTGTATGTCATCCGAGTCATAGCCTATTAGATACCATTCATCGATTATAGTGACTGGCACGCCCTGCGGATCAAATCCGAGAGCATTCGATAGGTTATTGAGGATTTCAACATTAGTCTCGTTATAATAAGTCTCATACTTCTCAATTACAAGCTCGGGGTATTTAGGCGTTATCTTTTCCAGGAATTTTTTCTCAGCCGCGCAGTGCGGGCAGCCGACGGCCCAAAAGAGCTTTAGAACGACCTTGCCCTCCGATTCGTTGACCGCAGGCCCAGCAGCCGGAGGCTCTACAACAGGTGTCTCAACGACTGCAGGCGAGGTGCTCATCTTGCCCTGTGCCTTGGAGAGCATCATATTTATGATTATCGTATCATTTTTGGTGTTTGCAAAACCCTTCGTGTAGTCGCGCCCGACAACTATCACCGGCACGCGTGTTGCAGAGAAGCCCAATCGATGCGCAGTCTCATTGAAATAT
>CAYSUP010000168.1:0-2077 GCA_964434205.1 uncultured archaeon
AAGGGGGGGTGGGCAAGACTGTGACTGCCATAAACCTATCTGCGGCGCTGCATGAGTTTGGCAAGGATACTACGGTTGTCGACGCCGATGTGAGTTCGGCTAACTTGACCGTGCATCTGGGCCTGCCGGACGCCAGCATCGCCCTGCAGGATGTCCTTAACGGGCGCGCAAACCTTTACAATGCAATAAGGGTGGCGCCAAGAGGGCTTAGGATAGTGCCGTCCTCATTGTCCCTTGAAAAAAGTATAGTGGATATGTCGGGGCTTAAGAGGGTGATAAAGGGCGGGCTTGAGGGGACTGTAGTCATAGACGCGCCGCCGGGCTTTGGCAAAGACATATACCACGTGATAGAAGCGTGTGATGATGTGATTATAGTTACAAACCCCGATGTGCCTTCGATTACGGACGCTGTTAAGGTCATTGAGATAACAAAGAGGATGGGCAAAAACGCCCTTGGCATCGTTGTGACGCGAGTCGCTAAAACTAAGATTGAGATACCCTCCTCTGAGATATCATCCGTCTGTGAGATCCCGGTGCTAGCCGAGATACCGGAAGATGATGCAGTGAAAAAATCGATATATGACAGAATCCCACTTGTTTTCCATTCACCCCATTCAAAAGCTGCAATAAAATATAAACACCTGGCCGCGGATATAGCTGATGTGGCTTATAAGCCTTCCAAATTCATCGCTATCAGAAGAATCATGTCGCGCTGATTTTTGCCCTTTTTCTGCATGAGAACCTTTTTGAACGGTTATCTTCAAATAAAAGCCACGGGCCTGTAGCTTAGTCTGGTGGAGCGCTCGACTGATAATCGAGTGGTCGCAAGTTCAAATCTTGCCAGGCCCACTCAGGTTTTTTGCTTGCGGTTCTTTAAGCGGGACCTAAAGTAAGTAAGGCCGGTGCATTTGATTTTGGTCTGGCTTTTTGCATAAGTTTTGTAGTTAGCATAAGCCCTGCAGCCGGTGCATGTCTTGTCTTAGTCCAGGTCGTCTATCTTGATCCCGTACTTCTGCGCCATTGCTATTGCCTTTGGCGATTTCGGATTTGCCTGTATGAATCTAAGCAAATAATCGGGGACGTCATTTGATTTTTCTTCCAGAGTTTCTTCATCTTTCTCTTCTTTTGGGAATATTTCTGGCTTTGTCTCGGGGAATAGTGCTTCTTCGCTCTTTTGAGCAGTTGTCTCGGGAAATCCTGCCCCGGGCGCATGCTTCTCTTTTTCTTCCACGGTTATCTCGCCCTCTTCGCCCCCCGCCACGCGCGCAAGCGAGACTACTTTATTGCCCTCGTCAAGTTTCATAATCCGCACGCCCTGTGTGTTTCGGCCGATTTCGGATATCCCCGCAACCGGGACTCGGATGACTACGCCCTTTGATGTTATCGCCATTATCTCATCTTTTTCAGCGACCTCGAGCGCGTCAACGACCGAGCCGTTTCTTTCGCTTGTCTTGATGTCAATGACCCCCTGGCCGGCGCGCCGCTGCATCGGGTATTTGTCAAAAGAGCTTCGCTTGCCGTATCCGTTTTCAGTGACAGTGAGAAGCGATGTCTTGTTATCTACAACCACTGCGCTTACTACATGGTCACCCTTCTTTAGGCGTATTGCCTTGACGCCCATTGAGTTTCGGCCTACTGGGCGCGCGTCGTCTTCCTTAAACCTTATTGACATGCCTGTCTTTGTCGAGATAAGTAGCTCGTCATTGCCCTTTGTGAGAAGTACTGCCATGAGTTCGTCCTTGTCCCTTAGGTTGATTGCGATGATGCCGCCCTTTCTCGGCCTGCTGTAAGCATTAAGGTCCGTCTTTTTTATGAGGCCGAGCTTTGTCATCATCGCTAAGTATTGGCCTTCCTTAAACTCGCGGATCCTTATCGCAGCGCTTATCTTTTCTTCCTTCTCAAGGTTGAGCAAGTTCACGATAGCTTTTCCGCGTGCATACCTTCCTTCGACCGGCAGCTGGTATACCTTCAGCCAATGGACCATACCCTTGTCTGTGAAGAACAGCATGTAATCGTGTGTTGACGCGACAAAGAGCTGCTCGACTACGTCCTCTTCTTTTGTGTCCATTCCCATGAC
>CAYSUP010000169.1:0-2068 GCA_964434205.1 uncultured archaeon
ATGCGGATATAGTCCTCATAGACCCAAAAAAAGAGTACATTATACGGGGGGATTCCCTCCTGACCAAATGCAAATGGACGCCGTTTGAAGGTCATGTCGTGAAAGGCAAGGTCGAGGCCACATTTGTCAGGGGCCAACAGGTCTGGGACGGCGAGAACATCATAAGCAACCAGGGGCAAGAAGTGGGCTTCTCTTAATGGCGACTATTGCAACAGCAACTACTGCCAGTATCAAAAGTTTCTTTTTCATATTATTAGTTAGAGGGCTTAATAACAAAAGCCAAGTGCTTGCTGAAGTTAGGGGTCTCAAAGGTTATCGCAGTGCCTAAAACAGATTCCCTGCTTATCTCTTCACCAGTGTTGTCGTTGTATACAATCAGCTCGTGGCCTCCTTCGAAAAGCCCGCTGACAGTGATATTTGCGGATATCTGCGGGTACCCCAAGTAAGAGTCCCTGAGCGCATGCTTCTCCGATTCGATGGCTTCGAAGTCTGACATTATATTATCGGCTATCCTAGACATATCAGCTAAAAGAGATGCTTTTGCATCTGCCGGTGCCTTCGCGAAAAGCGGGCCCGCAGTGAATTCCAAGAAGTTTTCCGGGTCGCTTAGCAATGCGGAGGTTGCAGCATCGGCGCGCGCTTTGTCTGCCCCAGTATCCCTGCTTATCGCCTGCGCGATTTGGTCTGAATATGCACGCCAGTTTGTGTCAATGCCTGCATGCTCCAGCACGCCATTCCATTTTACGAATAGCAAGAGTTTTGTCCCAAAATCATCCGGGGAGTCAGATAGGTTTGATCCTCGTAAATAGTTTATCATGTCTATGTCGTAGTCTATGGAGTCATTGTGCAGCAGCCAGCCTACGACCGTCTTGCCATCGCCCACTGAGAAGATGATTACACTTGGGTCGCCCGAAGTTATTTTGTCGGCATACGGCCGGGAGTCAAAAGTTGAGAAATCGATGTATTTGACAAAATTTCTCACCGTACCGGCGGTCTCTGCAACTGTTGTTGGGACGTGCAGTATCCCGGACCATGTGGCTCCGCCTCCCGCAGCTCCGGAAGCCAAGTACACCCATATGTCATCATGTTCCATATCCTCGGCGTTTCTCATCATCGGTGTTTGCCAGTCGGAAGGCGCTTGAAAGTCGCGTATGAGAGTGCGTCGCTCGTTCTCAAGATAAGGCTTTGAATATGAAGACTTTTGGAGGAGGGTTGAAACAGTCTTAGCGACGTCCGATGCACTGGTTACTGGATTTCTCTCCCTGCGGGTCTTCGTATAGTAATGGCTTTGGAGCACGTCGGTTCCGCTGGTATCAAAAAGGAAGGAATATGCTGGGTCTCTTATATAGAAATCGCCCGAGCTTATCCCTATGGGATGCGCCTTGCCGTATTTGGAGATCTGATAGTCCTTCAGATATTGTCCTATTTCCTCTGTCCATGCGGCTGATTCTTGGCCGTCGCCCTTGCCGCAACCAGGAATGTTTATCTCGTTGTATAGCTCCCACATGAAAATACGGGGGTTATTGCCCCAACGGTCGACTATGTAGCGTATCCTCTGCTTGAAGAGCTCTTTCGCGCGGGCATTCGACCTGAAGTCTATGAGGTCTTTGGCCGGGCCGCCGTTCTTTGTTGAGTATGGGTATAGATCAAACTTGTCGTACAGAGTGCAGCTGTGAGAAGGGAGGACTAGTTCTAAATACACGTCATATTGCTCAGCGAGCGCTATAAGACGGTCTATCTTCTTTGCATACTCTTCGTGGAACGTCCCCGCAGGGTTCTCAAGGAAGGTTATGACTCCGCTCCGTATCTTCTGGGCTACCGCTTCTTTTGTGTCGGCCCATGAGAAGCCCTCAAGGTCAATCCTAAGGAAGTTCTCGCCGTGCTCCTTCATGCTCTTGAAGTAGTCTATGAACTGCTGCTCAGTGGCATCGTAGTTGACAAAGGCGCCGTTTAGGGCGGTGCCAACAGGGAAGAACCCCGTCCCGTTCTCGAACATGAAGTAGCGCTTGCTGGGTGTGATGGTTATCCAGGGCTCGGTAATACGACAGTCTTGTGGACAACTGCTTGC
>CAYSUP010000170.1:0-2041 GCA_964434205.1 uncultured archaeon
GTATAGGGGATTCCAAGCACTTCTAACATGGCAACGACATGCGGCTCCATTGAAGCATTGCCGTTAAAGCCATCATCGCAGAGGTTGAACACAATGTCAGGCTCTAAATCGCGCAGCTTGTCAAAGGCATCCTTGGTCATGTCAACAAGATTCACTGTGTGGCCCATCTCCCGCAGTGCAATCACTGCAGGGTGAAGTTTTCCCTCAGGGTCCCTGCCCGCGTTGTCCTGGGGATAAGCATCCTTCCAACCTGTTGCTTCTGCATATGTGACTGCAATGTTCATTTTCCCTTATCCCGCTATTTTTTCCTGATCTTGTGCCTTTCAAGAGCGAAGTCCAAAACTGAAAGCAGGGTCTCTTCGTACTTGAGGCCTGCTGCCCGCGCTGCAGCGGGAAATCTGCTATTGGCAGCCGGGTCAGCTATCATCCCAGGTAGCGCATTTATTTCTATGACGTTTGGGATGCCCTTTTCATCCAGGCGTATGTCAAGCCTGCTCCAGTCCTTGCAATCTAGGGCTCTATATGCATCTGTTGCCACCTTTTTTATCTGCGCTTCAAGCTTCTTGTCAACCTCTGCCGGGCAGCGGATGCAATCCAGCGGGTTTGCGGGGTCGTCCCAAATCCACTTTGCCTCATAACTGTCTATCTTTTTAGACTCTGGCGGCAGGTCATCAAATAGGATCTCTATTATCGGCAATACCTTTACGTTATCATCATTGCCCATTACGGCCACGGTGAACTCCCTCCCCACAAGGAACCTTTCGACAAGGACGGGCTGCTTGTAGTCCTCAAGCCTTTGTGTTATGCGCTCGATGAACTCTTTTCGCATGGAGACTACAGAGTCCTCGGTTATTCCCTTGCTTGAGCCCTCTGCAATCGGCTTTACGATCGCGGGAAGGGGGAAGTTGTCATCCTTTGCAGGCGGTCTTTTGTACACCTTAAATCCCGGGTTGGGTATATTGTAATATGAAAGCACCTCCTTAGTCCTTGCTTTGTCGAGGGTGATTGCAAGTGTCAAAGGGCCGCTGCCGGAGTAGGGGATACCAAGCATCTCAAGCATTGCGGGTATCTGGCTTTCCCTGCTCTCGCCGCGCAGACCCTCTGCAATATTGAAGACTATGTCAAGCTCGCCCTTCAGCTTCTTTAGTTTCTCGTATGCGTGCTCGTCGGCCTCTATAGGAAAGACTTTATCCCCGCGCGACCCGAGGGCTTTCTCGATGGCCCTGATGGTCTCGGGAGAATCAAATTCCGCATAAAGGTCTTTAGGCTGGCCTTTTGGCACTTCCTTTGCAACATTGTAAGTGAAACCTATCTTTAATGCCATGATATCGTGCTTTACCACCCGGAAAAACAAGATGGATCCTGAAGTATTAGGGTTAGTTATTAAAAAAGATTCGTCGAACGGGGAAAACAAAAAAATAGATCATTTGGCATAGCTGCATGCAAAAAATTTTGGAATCTAGTGCGAAACTGTAGTGTTTAAGCGCTGGCGTTTACCACAAATATCAGCAATGATACCAAAAACGACACGACCGCCCACCCCAACAACTCGCGTCTCATGAATAGCATAATGGGGGGAACTATAAAAATAGGTTCTATGCGTAAGGCCAGACATCCGGGATTACACTAAGACGAGTAAGGACGCCCCCGCCGGGATTTGAACCCGGGTCACGGCCTCGACAGGGCCGTATGATAGGCCGCTACACTACAGGGGCAGAACCAGTTTATTGTCTGCAGTCTTCGGTCTTCAGTCCGCCAGCTGCGGTTTCGGGGAAGACTGCGCGATATTTGCTGAAAGAGGTATAAAAGCTATTTTCCGGAATAGCAAGGGCTATTTCCAAAAGTAACAGGGGCTACTTACGCGAGTACCACTCGCAGAATTTCCTTATAGATTGGGCGCGGTGGGAGATACTCATCTTGTACTTGT
Organism: uncultured archaeon; assembly: GCA_964434205.1. GTDB lineage: Archaea > Altiarchaeota > Altiarchaeia > JAFGQM01 > JAFGQM01 > JBFYKJ01. The sequence continues at coordinate 1,928 of CAYSUP010000170.1, forward strand.
CGTCCTCGCTGAAGGTCTTGCTAGAGCCCTCGGGCACAAACACTGGGTCATAACCAAAGCCGCCGGGCCCGCGTTTGCTATCGATTACCTTTCCTTTGACCTCTCCTATGAAGG
>CAYSUP010000171.1:0-1994 GCA_964434205.1 uncultured archaeon
GTTTAAGGCCTCGACATCGAACCTGCCGCCTTTTGAGTAGTACTCCTGAAACAATCCCTTTAGCCAGATCCTCGTCTGCTGCGTCCGCGTCTCGATGTTCTCGCTCATCCTTTTTTGTAAATTATTTTTGTATTCTGACCTTCCTCAGATTAGTGAAATAATTCGATATCGGATGGTTCTTCTCGCAAGTCGCAGGACAAAGACCATAGCCCTTCACCGAGTCGCAGGCCGGGCAGGTATATTCCCTGTCCTTTGCAAACTTTATCTGGTAAGCTGCGATCCTCTCCTTGAATTTGGGCGACCTTTTGAAGACCTCAAGGACGGATTTCTCATCAAGTCCGAGGCCAAGGAGGAATGTCACCAAAACAAAGTGCGCATTGTGGTTTGCGGTCCCGGCTCCCAGATTCTTTATGATGCCGACTATGCACGGCGGAAGCGCTTCCTCGTTCAGGTTTGAGACGCGCTGCCGGGGTATCCTCTTCCGCGCCTCGCTGACTTTTCCTTTTACCCGGGTCGCCGCCTTGGCGATAGCCTCCGGGAATTTCTCTTTCTTTGGGATTGATTTTAGTGTCACCTGTTTTATAGCCCCCTTGAGTATCCAGCTAAGCTGGCTCTTTGTCACCTGCACGTAGCCCCCGAGCAGGTTCATCTGCGCAAGCTTCAGGAACTCCGGCTTGTACCTGAGAAAGTCGATGAATTGCAGCCGGAGGCTTTCCTCAGTCTTGACATCCATGCCAAAATCCTCGCGCGCAATCTTTATCAAAAATGTCAGGTTCTCCTTGTCCAGGCTTTGCCTGAAACCCTCGCTTTTCCTTTCGGCATACCTCTCGCTAGCAAGCGGGTCATCTATGGACGAAAGCAGCACCTTTGCCAGGGTAAACTCTATGACTGCAAAGTCAGCGTCTTTGGGCTCTTTTGCTTTCCCTTCTATGTCAAGGGCCGCATTCTCAAGCGCGCTTGAATATACCGGGTGCTTAGGGATGTCTTCAAGGTTCAGCTTGAGCGACCTTAGCCTTTCTCTTTCGCCGTTCAAGAACGGATAATATTGAGGCATATTATGTTGATAAAAAATCCGTAAAACTAGCAGTGATATAAAGAAGAAACAAAACCAAGAAGGAAATAAAAAATTAAGGGAAGCTAGGGCGCTTACGGGTTCTCTATCCTCGGAGCCAAAAAGTAAGTGACCTTCCCCTCTCCAATGGCATACTCCATCTTCATGGGGTTGTCCTTCTTGAGATTTACCTCGATGACAGTCGAGACGTCAGTGTTCCTCGTCATGTTCTTCAGGTACTCCAGTGGGAACATGGCCCGCGCGGCCTTTGTTGCCTTCAGCTCAAGGACTGCGTCCTTTGGCAGGCTTACTTCAGCTTTCCCGCTTTCGCTCTCAGACGAGATCTCGACAGCTTTTTCATTAGCCTCAAACACAACATAATTGCTTACAAGCTCAACGTCTGCCAAGACCTCTTTTAAGTCGTTTGCAGGCACCTTGACTTTTACGTCGAACTCGATCTTCGGCTTGTTCGGGTGCGCAGTCGCATCAATGAGCGGCAGAAGGAACTTTCTCTTTGTCTTGCCGTCGTAGTGTATCTCGAGCTTGTTGCCCTTGAGCTCCAGTGTTATGGAGTCCTCAGGGTGCGCGCGCCTCATGACACGAGAGAGTTCAGAGAAATCAATCCCTATGCTCTGCTTTTGGCTGACGTCATAAGCCTTAAACGCCTTCTTTGGCATCTCAAAATCCACCATCGCAATCTGCGACGGGTCCATGGCCTTCAAAGCCATGCCTGATTCAGTAAACTCAAACGTACCTTCGTCTATCAGCGCGGCTATAGCATCCACGCCCCTCTTCCAAGAGTTAGCATCTGAAATAGTCAGTTTTAACATCTTTCCACCCTATTCGGGGATTTAATGGGAGGGTCTATAAAAAGGTTTGCTTTGACCTACATGCGCGTGAACTTAGCGCAATCGCGCAGTCTTCAGTCCTGAGTCTTGAGTCC
>CAYSUP010000172.1:0-1991 GCA_964434205.1 uncultured archaeon
TCCCAGGAGTCAGGTACAAGATAATAAAAGTCAACAACCAGTCGCTCATACAGCTGGTGAAGGGCAAAGCCGAGAAGGCCAGGAAATAAACATGGAAAGCATTGACAAGCTGTTTGGCAAATGGGAATTTGTGGGCGTCCAAGTCTTTGACCAGGGCCTTCAGAATTATATCAACTTAAAGCCGACACTTGTGCCGCACAGCGGCGGGAAGCACTCCGCAAAGAGGTTCTGGAAGGCAGAGAAAGCCTCAATCGTCGAGCGGCTGATAAACAAGGTCATGCGAAGCAGCGCGGGCAAGAAGAAGTTCGCCGGCCACTTCATAAGAGGCGGCGGCGGAACCGGGAAAAAGAGCATGGCCACGCGCGCGGTCAAAGAAGCCTTTGAGATAATCGAGCAGAGGACTGGTGGAAACCCGATACAAGTCTTTGTCGATGCGATACAGAACGCAGCACCGCGCGAAGAGACGACAACCATCATCTACGGTGGTGTGCATTACCATCAGGCCGTTGACGTTGCGCCCATGAGGCGGATCGATGTGGCCATAAAAAACCTGGTCGTTTCCTCGCTTGGCAATACATTCAACAAGAAACTGGGCCTTGCAACATCACTTGCAAATGAGATAGTGGAAGCTGCGAACAACGACCCAAAGTCATTTGCGATCAAGAAGAAGGAAGAGACCGAGAGAATTGCGCAGTCGTCGCGATAAGCTCAATACTTGGGCAGCCTAATACTTGATCAATATCTAAAACTGAAAACTGCTACTTAAAAAATGGGACGCCGAGAACAGATGGTGGAGAAAGTCACCAAGCTGATGGGCCAGAAGGACCACATAAGGAACATGGGCATAGCTGCCCACATCGACCACGGCAAGACCACTCTTTCTGACAACCTCCTTTCCGGCTGCGGCATCATCTCCGAGGAGCTCTCCGGCAAGCAGTGCTTCATGGACTACGATGAGCAGGAGAAGGCAAGAGGAATTACAATCAACTCAGCCAACGTCTCGATGGTCCACCCCTATGAGGGCAAGGATTACCTTGTGAATATGATAGACACCCCGGGCCACGTCGACTTCTCAGGAGAAGTCACAAGGGCGATGAGGGCTGTTGACGGCGCAATAGTCGTTGTCTGCGCAGTAGAAGGCATAATGCCCCAGACAAAGACGGTCATCGGCCAGGCAATCAAAGAAAAGGTAAAGCCGCTCTTATTCATCAACAAGGTCGACCGCATGATAAACGAGCTTAAGCTGACCCCCGAAGCCATGCAGGCGAAGTTCATGAAGATAATCAACGATGTTAACTCTCTTATCGCCCAGATGGCCCCAGAGCCTTTCAAGAAAGAATGGCTCGTTGACGTTAAAACAGGCAAAGTAGCATTCGGTTCTGCATACAACAACTGGGCGACGTCGATTCCCTACATGCAAAAAGTCGGGCTCAGTTTCAAGGACATAATCGAATACTGCAGGAACGAGAACCAGAAGGAGCTGGCAAAAAAGACAAAGCTCCACGAAGTGTTGCTCGACATGGTGGTAAGGCACCTGCCAAGCCCTCTTGAGGCCCAGAAATACCGCGTGCCGAACATCTGGCACGGCGAGGCGGAGAGCGACATAGGGAAGGACATGGCAGCCTGCGACGAAAACGGCAAGTTCTCGATGATGGTGACCAAGATCATGCTAGACCCGCAAGCAGGCGAGATTGCAACGGGGAGAGTCTATTCGGGCAAGCTTGTGCGGGGCATGGACATATACTCTAACGGGTCAAAGCAAAACATGAGGGTTCAGCAGCTTGGCCTTTACATGGGCCCGGACAGGATAAACGTAGACAAAATATCATCCGGCAACATGGCTGCCATTGTCGGCTTGAAGCATACCTTCTCAGGCGACACCCTGAGCAGCGAGCCGATGGAGCCATTCGAATCAGTGAAGCACTTCTCAGAGCCGGTAGTCACAAAAGCCATTGAGCCGAAAAACCCCGCCGACTTACCCAAGTTAATAG
>CAYSUP010000173.1:0-1990 GCA_964434205.1 uncultured archaeon
TTGCATAAGCCCACTGGGCCTTCACGTCGCCGCCTATTGCTATCTCAGTTATGGCGGGCGTCTTCTTCCGCATGCCGGATTTCCTCGGCTGGGTGTGCACGAGCAGGAAGAATTCGGAGATTTGGGCGATGTTGTCGTCTATTTTCTTGATGTCCTCGGCGTTCTTGACCTCTTTCGGGATGGACATCGCTCGGGCCAGGTCCTTGTCCAGCTTGTCAGCGAGGACATCGGTGAAGACCTCGGCGCCGTTGTAGCCGTTAGTGTAAGCGCGGATTCCGAAAACAGTCATTGGGGGGCAATCGAGGACGGTCACGGGAACATTGACGTCCATGTTGTGGGACAGGGAGTTCTTGTACAGGTCTTTGGCGATGACGTGTGTCATGCCCGCTTTATAGACCACAAAGCCGAGCGCTACCGCATCCTTGCACGGAGCGTAGTTGCCTATGGTGGGCGTCTGCTTCTTCGCCCTTACCCTTGGGGAGTACCCCGTCGAACCGCAACGAGGCTTGTGATCTGTTCCCATCTTTGAAGATAATTGAAAGTGATTTGATTATGTGATTGACTGGCATGGCCATCTCTGATTCAGAGAATGCCAATCGCTTCAACGCTGGAGAACGAAACTCGTTCATGCTTGCAGGAAACCCCGCGAAAGCGGTATGTTAGAAGCAAGGGGTATAAAAAGGTTAAGATGGCGCAGCTTGTTTGATTACCTCTTCAGATAGTGCTCCGGGTGATAATCGGCGTCGTCTATCCTGCGCGATGGCTTGGCTTTTTTCGCAGTCCTCCAGTCAACCATCGGCTGCGGCTTCCTCGGCGGCTGCGGATCCTTGCCGCGCGTCCATGAGGGCTTCACTGTGCTTTTTATCTTGGGCGTCCTTCCTTTTACTCCCTTCAGTGAGCGGATGTCATGATTGTCTAAGACATACCCCGATGGGCCGTTCTCCGCGCTAATCACGAAGTCCACCGTGCGGATCGCTCTTCCTACCTTTCTCACGACCGATTCGTCTACTCGCCTGGGCTCCTTTCGGGGATCCCTCCGTATGCTCTTGCTGAGTATGCGCCTCATGTTGTAGAATTATTTGGATAAAGCTTAAAAGAGCTTGAACTATGAGTAGCTCTGGTTAGTTTGGTAAGGTTGAACGCCGAGATTGCACGCTCGTGAGAAACTGTGCTTGGCGGCGAGCGAAATCTCGGCTGATTTGCCGGTAAGATGAACGCCGAGATTGGGATTTGAGGTCTCCTGTCCTCGGTTTTCGGTCTTGTCAAGAGGGAACTGAAAGGTCTTCTGTCCTGAGTCTTCAGTTCTGTTGTAAGTAAGCTAGAAATTCTCGAAAGAAAAACCTAGAATTTGAACAGCCTTTCATAGTCCTTGTGATCCATCCAATCGAGGACTAACGCAAGGACTTCAATCTTGCTTGGATTAATTACTGAGTAAATGAGCCTCCAACCGCGCGGAAGGTTATAAATCCAAAGGTTGTTGATTCCATACTTTTGAATTAAAGTCTTTGGGATAAGTTTCTTCTTCACATTCCTGCTGCAGAAGACATCCTTGCTTATATCAGTCAAAGCGTGCTCTACCTGCTTGTAGAGTTCTTTGTCGCTTTTTTCCAATTCCTCAAACGCTGCCTTGAGCTTGGCGTCCACAAACCTTATTTCGCCTTCCATGTTAAATCAGTCCTGTTTTTGTATTTCTGTCCAAGCTCCGGGCTCCAGATATAGACAACATAGCCGTCGCTGTCGTAGGCTATCTTGTTTATACTCTCTAAGTAAGCCATTATCACCTGAAAAGTGGGCCACATCACCTTTTTTGGCAGGTTCTTGAATAACTCGGTCTTTCTGTATTCGCCACTCTCGTCTTCTATGAATCCTTCCACCATTAGGACAGTCTGGAGAGTGGGTGATCGTGCAGTCTTGCTTTCGAAGGCTTGCGGAGCCTTTAAGTATTGCATTTGCATTTTCGTGTAATATTATCAGTTGATACTATTAAAAC
>CAYSUP010000174.1:0-1983 GCA_964434205.1 uncultured archaeon
CTACTTCCCTGACTTTTTGAAGAGTGGTTTCATCCATCGTTTGGTTATAGCTTGATTACTTATTGGTCATCAATTGGTTATTGACCGGTTATCGTTTGATTGACGTTTATTCCAATAAAAATAATCCATAGTTCTGAGCTGGCTTCATTTGGTCTTATCATTTGACTTCATTTAATCTTCTCAGTCAGCTTCATCTGTTTGGCCCTAAGACTACCAAGTTCGGTCGGATAGTCCTCATTGAGGCAGGCCATGCAGAGGCTGCTCTTTGGCAAGCCGATTGCTTCCACAAGATTCTCAATGGTGTTATATGCCAATGAGTCAACGCCTATGAACTTGCCTATCTCCGCAACAGTCTTCTCCGCTGCGATAAACTGCTTGTACTGCTGCATGTCAACGCCATAGAAGCATGGCGCGATGATGGGCGGGCATGAGATCCTAAGGTGAATCTCCTTTGCCCCGCACTCGCGCATCATTGAGACGATCTGCCGCATCGTAGTGCCGCGGACTATTGAGTCGTCGACTAAGACTACTCTCTTGCCCTTGATCTCTTCTTCGATCGGTATGAGCTTTGCCTTCACAAGGCGGTCGCGCGTCTCTTGCGATGGCATTATAAAGCTTCTGCCGGCATATCGGTCTCGCATAAGGACTTCGGTATAAGGGATCCCGCTCTCATTGGAGTAGCCAATGGCCGATGCAACGCCGGAATAAGGGACTGCAGAGACAAGATCTGCTTTTACTTTGAAGTCCCTGGCAAGCAGTTTGCCCAGTTCCTTTCTTGCCTTGTAGACAGATATGCCGTTAATATTTGAGTCCGGGCGTGAGAAATAAACGTACTCGAACATGCAGTGCGCACGGCGGCTGACCTTTCCCATGCGCTCTGTTTCCAGGCTGTCTGCACTCGCTTTTATTATCTCGCCGGGCTTGACATCCCTGACAAGCCTTGACGGCAATGACCTGAATGCGCAATCCTCAGAGGAGAATGCATGCCCGTTGGGCAAATCGCACATCAGAAGTGGCCTAAAGCCAAAAGTGTCCCGGATGGCATACATCTCATCGGCGGTCATTATCAGGAGCGAATAGGAACCGTCCAGGTGGCGGGCCGCATTCTTTATCGCCTGTATGAGGTCGCGCTCTTTGGAATACTCCATCGCAAGTATCTTTGATATGACTTCTGTGTCTGTCGAGGTCGAAAAGACATTGCCGCGCTCTGTCAGGCTGTCGCGAAGCGTCCAGAAGTTGACTAGATTGCCGTTGTGGGCTATTGCAAACTTTATATCGCCGGTCGCAAGGAACGGTTGGGCGTTCTGTATCTTTGATTCCCCGGCAGTAGAATAACGGACATGGCCTATGCCGCTTGTGCCCTTAAGGTCTTTTATGTTGTCGGTGTCAAAAACACGGCTCACAAGGCCCATGCCCTTCACGACATTTATATCATCCCCATTGGATACGGCTATGCCACAAGACTCCTGGCCGCGGTGCTGCAGGGACGAAAGGCCGTAATAGACGTCGCTTGCGCACTCTGACTTGGAGATCATTCCAAAAACGCCGCATTCCTCTCTTGGACCAGACATTTTAGGGATTAAATGATATCAGGGTAAATATATTTTAGGGGAAATATAGAGTGAGAACGGATATAAACACTGAGTGCAGATGCAAATGGATTTTTTTAAGTCATTTCCTTAAAGAATCACGTTTTAACACAATGACAAATGCTGATGTGAAAGGTGAAGTGCCAGAGAAAGCCCGCGCAGCTTATGAGCGGATAAAATACTGGATGAGGCGCGACACCGACTGGCGAAGGGAATGCATCAACCTGATAGCAAGCGAGAGTGTGGTAAGCCCGGCCGTGAAGGCGGCCCTCTGCAGCGATTTTGAGGGGAGATATGCGGAAGGGAGGCCGGGCAAAAGGTATTACCAGGGAACCTGGATGTTCGATGAGATAGAGATAATCGGCCAGGAGCTTGTAAAGAGGTTGTTTAGCTG
>CAYSUP010000175.1:0-1974 GCA_964434205.1 uncultured archaeon
TCATAAGCCACGGCCCGGCTGAGGGCGAGAAGGACATATCCGCGGTGTCCGGGCTGGAGGGTGTCTTCCCCGTCGGAAGGCTCGACAAAGATTCGGAAGGCCTGATCATCCTGACCAACGACGGTCGGGTCACAAAACGCCTGCTCAGCCCGGAGTCCGGGCACGAGAAGGAGTATCTAGTTGAAACAACGGCACCGGTTACAAGTGCGCAGCTCTCGATCATGGAAAAGGGCATGCGCATCGAGAGCGGTCGGACGAGACCTTGCAAGACAATGCTCGAATCCCCCTATTCCTTCAGGATAGTCCTTAAGGAAGGGAAAAACCGGCAGATAAGAAAGATGTGCGGGAAACTGAGGATAAAGATCGAATCGCTGAAAAGGGTGAGGATAATGAACTTGGTGCTGGGCGACTTGAAAGAAAACCAGCACCGGGAGATAGCCGGAACGGAATTAGTCGAGTTCAAGAGACTGCTAGGGCTTGATGTTGCGAGGAAGGCTAACTAAAGACCTTGGCAATCCTATTCAAAGCTTCTATTATAGATTCAGTCGAGACAGAGTAAGAACACCTTACAAAGCCTTCGCCGCTCGGCCCAAAAACGTTTCCGGGCACTACGGCCACCTTGGCCTCCTTGATCAGCTTCTCAGTGAATGCCTCCGAGCTGAGGCCGGTTCCCGTAATATTCGGGAATGCATAGAAAGCGCCCTTGGGCATGTGGCAGCTGATTCCGGGGATCTCATTCAGCCCCTTGACAAGCAGCCGCCTGCGCGCATCGTAAAGCTTCACCATATGCTTCACACTATCCTTTTCGTCAAAGGCCGCAAGCATCGCATATTGCGAGACTGTTGGAGCGCAGAGCATGCAGTATTGGTGGATCTTGTACATGGCATCTAAGAGTTCGCCCTTTGCTGCGGCGTAGCCTACCCGCCAGCCGGTGGAAGCATATGCCTTTGAAAATCCATTGAGAGTTATAGTCCTGTCGGCCATACCCGAGAAAGAAGCGATAGAGTGGTGCTCTCCGTCGTAGATTAATTTTTCATATATCTCGTCTGATATAACAACTAAATCATTTTCAACGGCAAATTCGGCGATTTCCCTGAGGTCTTCTTTATTTAGCACGGAACCTGTCGGGTTATTCGGGGAACCAAAAAGCATGGCTTTTGTCTTCTTCGTGAGTTTTTTCTTCATGTCAGGTACCGTCACCCTGAAATCGTTCTCCTCTAAAGTCGGAACGTATACTGGCTTTGCCCCTGCCAATTGTGTAAGCGGGCCGTAAGCAACATAGGCGGGATCTGGAATCAAGACTTCATCGTCTTCGTCAACTACTGCTCGAAGCGCGATGTCAAGGCCTTCGCTTGACCCTGAGGTGACAATTATTTCTTCGCTTGATATATGGACGCTATTTTCCTTCATTAGCTTCTCGGATATCTTCTCGCGAAGCTCCAAAAGGCCGGCATTGGCTGTGTAGTGCGTGCGGTTTAACTCTATAGACTCAAATGCTTTCTCCTTGACTGGATAGGGCGTATCAAAGTCAGGCTCACCTATGCCAAGTGTGACAATGTCCTTTTCCCTAGACGCAAGTTCAAAAAATCTTCGGATTCCGGAGGGGGGTATGCCCTGGGCTCTTTTAGAAACCATAGAAAATCGAAAGAGATCTATGCTGAGATGACGAGCTTTTTGTCCCGCGCCGCATCGGTCAATATTACCCCATTCTCCTTGAACTTCTTCATGACAAAATGCGTTGCTGTTCCCATGACGCCCTTCTTGGGGGCGAGAGTCTCAGTGACAAAGTTGCTTACGTCACGGATATCTTTAGCCCTGATCTTGATGGTCAAATCATACTCACCGGATGTCACGCAGACCTCTTCCACTTTCTCATTGGCTGCCAGCTCCTCGCCGAGTTTGGAAAACCCGGTCCTCTCTTGGGGTGTGACCTTTACGTCGATATATGCCGTTATGAACTCGTCACCCCTCTTC
>CAYSUP010000176.1:0-1965 GCA_964434205.1 uncultured archaeon
CAGTTACTTATTCATGTTTTGAATAAAAACTGGTCCGAAATCTACCCAATCACCTTATAATTTAATCTGTAAGTAAATGGGGGGATAGTGGTAAGATGACAAACTTGATAGTAACCGAGATAGACGAGTTTTTTGCCATAGTAAAGGAAAGGGGAGAAGTAAGCATCGAAGAAGCCTGCGACCTGATGGAAACCGAAGTCGGCCTAATCGAGCGATGGGCTAAAGCACTTAATGATGTCGGGATGGTCTCACTTCATTACCCGATGGTGCACACCCGCAACGGCAAGGTAAAGGTCAGATTCAGGCAAGAGCATCTTGGCAGCAGAACAAGTGCCTATCCGACACAAAGTTTTTTACTTCCAAGCCAATGAGGCCTCTTGGCAAAAAATAAAGGTTTTTATTCGCATAGCATTAACTTAAAAGCTGTCCCTGTTAGTACGCCAATAAACTGGATAGGGGTGTTTATGCACCCAAAAGAAACTAAAGGATCAATCACTTTCAATGGGCAAACTAAGTCCGGAGGATAGGCCCGGAACTTCTGTTATCTCATTCGGCGAGGCGAAGGCCCTGGCCGAAAAGCACGGAACGCCGCTGCTTGTATGCGATCTTGGCAGGGTCGAAGAGAATTATAAGAAGCTAAAGTCCGTCCTGCGCAGGTTCGAGCTCTACTATGCCGTAAAAGCCAACCCCCACCCGAAGATATTGAAAAGTCTTACAAAACTGGGGTCTCACTTTGATGTCGCCTCTAAGAATGAGATGCTCATGTGCCTGGATGCGGGCGCAAAACCCGATGAGATTATATATGCAAACCCCGTAAAGCCGATAGAATACCTGAAGTATGCATATGACAACCAGATAAGGACGTATACCTTTGACAACCCTGAGGAGATAGACAAGATGGCAAAATATGCGCCCGGAAGCAATGTCATATTAAGGGTCATGGTCAAAGACGCCGGGAGTACATGCAAGTTCTCGACCAAGTTCGGCGCAAGGGAACACGATGCGCTCTCGCTTCTTACTAAAGCCAAAGCAAAGGGCCTCAAGCCCGTCGGTCTGAGCTTCCATGTCGGCTCGCAGTGTTTGAACATAGACAACTTCGGCTGGGCGCTTGACATATGCTCGGCGATATTCAAGAGCGCTGAGAGGAAGGACATTGACATGTCTATACTTGACATAGGCGGCGGCATACCGATCAAGTACATGGAGGAGGAAGACGTCTACTCCTTTGAGGAACTAGCGGAGATGGTGAATGAGAAGGTCGAGGACCTCTTCCCGCCATGGGTAAAACCAATAGCCGAACCGGGCAGGGCTATAGCAGGCGACTGCATGACTCTTGTCACAAAGGTGATAGGTATGGCGAGGAGGAACCAGATAAACTGCATATACGTGGATGACGGCTGTTACAACTCGCTGTCGGAGAAGGTCTTTGGCCACTGCCAGTATGACATATTATCGGATAAGAACGGCGGCGACAAGCCGTATACCGTATTCGGCCCGACTTGCGATTCCATGGATGTCGTAAGCACAAACGCTTATCTCCCGAAGCTGGAAATTGGTGATATACTGTTAGTGCCCAGCGCAGGTGCGTATACCAATGCCGCCGCGACTCACTTCAACGGCTTTGACCCGGCAAAGATAATATTCCTAAAGGAGTAGGGTAATAGCCCTATTTCCATTTATTTTGCGTGTTTTGATTATATTTTGCATGTTTTGATTTTATTTTGCATATTTCTAAATTCAGTATGAACGAATTCTCCTTTGTACTGCCTGAGACTAACCTGCTATTCGGCCATGGCACTTTGGGCGAGCTTGGCGAAAGGGCTAAGCGGCACGGGTCAAGGGCTTTACTTGTCAGCGGCAAAGGCTCGATGAGAAAGCTCGGCTTTTTGCAGAAGGCGGAAAAGAGCCTGAAAGACGCCGGTTTGAAAGTCACCTTGTTTGAGGGCATTGAGCCAAATCCTACTG
>CAYSUP010000177.1:0-1961 GCA_964434205.1 uncultured archaeon
GGTAGCGTTAGCAGTGGGATTTAGGTCATGCAAAGGTTGAAAGGTCAGGATTAGCACTGCTACTAACACTGCTACGACTATTATAGCCTCCCTTCTTCTGACAGTGGCCATTATGCATTAAGTCAATGTCGAAAGGGAGAAAAAGGTTTTGGAAGGGTATTTCATCCGGTTTTGACGTAATCTTGGAGGAACTGGCGTTTATGCGGTTCCAACAATTGCCATGACCCGCTCGCGGACTTTCTTCGGATACGCTTTGAGATGCGAGGCAAGCCTCTTCTTTTTGAGTCCCGCGATTATTTTCACCAGGGCTTCGCCGCTCAGCGGCTCTTTGAAGTAGACCATGTCTATGAGCGATTTTTCTGCATCGGAATAGGGAAGGTATGTGTCCCCCACTTTGAGATATTCAATGCCAAACATGTATCTCCGGTCCAGCCTGCGGACAAGCACATTAGAACCGAGGATCTTCCTGATGCCCGGCCGGATTTTCCGGGAAGTGATTATGACTGGTATGGTCTCCTGCTCCCATAGATTGCGCGCGCTGAGCGCATCCTGCAGGCCGAGGTATGCCGGCGGGAAGCAGAAGACTGCGAGCGACGGGTCGTTAAGTGCCGTGTAATACCCTTTGGCCAGCCGTTTGATTTTGCCGCTCAATAGAAGGTTCCTTATGAGCTGTTTGTGGTATTGTGACGCCTTCTTTTTGCTACGGACGGTGCGCGCTATAGACACTGCGTCGACTACGGGACTCTTGGCAAACAGCTTCCCTATTTTCGTCTGGTATTTCTCTTTGCCCATGTCAATGGCGTTTTATGTACTCCAGCATCCTTTCGGAAGTTGGCGTCAGGCTGTCTATCACAAGGACCCTGAGCTCCTTCTCGTCCACGGGCTCTTTGAACCCTTCAACAAGCCGCTTAAGATGTCCAGCCACTTTAGCCCTGTCTTTGACAAGCCGGAGAAGGAAGAATACGTCATAGAGGTCGCGTATCTTTCGCCTGTTCAGATAAGCTGCAGCCTTCTCCGCCACAAGCTCCTCGGGCGTGAGGGTGTAGACAGTCATTAAGTTGCCGTCCGCAGTCTCATACTCCCCAAGCGAGCCCTTGGCCGTTCTGAAAAGCGCCTCGAGCCGAACCTCGGCGCCATTTAGCTCCAGGCTGGAGAACATGCTGTTGTCGCCAATCTTTCTCTTCTTCACCACAAAGCCCGCACTTTCCATGTTCCGGAAGAGCATGTCCAGGCGGGCGGAATCTTTGGGTAGATAAACGTCGATGTCCTCTGAGAAGCGATTGCCGCCGTAGCAGCGCCATATGGCTGTTCCGCCATGGAAGACGGCATCTTCAAAGACTGCAAAAAGCTCCCTCATCACTGCGTCCTGCGCGATGGCTATGTCCCTGTGGAGACGTTTCTTGAGCCTTAGCGACAAGGGGATAGTAGTCATTTTTGAATCAACAAAAGTTATATATATGTATAACTTTGGTGTATACTATATTTGTATATTGCAATATAAGAATACCATAACAAGTGCAATATAAGAATACCATAACGATATACATAAGAATAAAGGGTATATAAGAATAACATCAAAGGTCGGATACCTTAGACGGCATGCCGATGTCGAAAGGGAGAAAAAGGTTTTGTGTGCGGGTTTTTGTCCCGACTTCCGAAAATATACACTTTATGAAGAAGATCTACCTTGTAGATGTGACAAACCGCGATGGTGTGCAGACTGCCCGGCTCGGCCTTGCCAAACTGGAAAAGACCCTTGTGAACATCATGCTAAACGAGATGGGTGTCTGGCAGAGCGAATTCGGCTTTCCTTTCACAAAACACGAGACCAATTACCTTAATGCCAATCTGGAGCTGGCGGAGATGGGCGTCATAAAGCCGCTTCGGCTGAGCGGCTGGATGAGAGCAATCACCGAAGACGTCGAAGCATCGTGGAAGCTGGTCCCGAAACTGGAGTATGC
>CAYSUP010000178.1:0-1951 GCA_964434205.1 uncultured archaeon
CTTGAGATGCAGTATCTCTTAAACGGTGTCGGCAGCTGGTTCATCGCAAAGACGCGCACCAGCGGAACTGTCAGGTCATACCTCAAGGCAAGTTTCCTTCCGCCAAGGTCGTCAAACTTGTAAATCAGCTTCTCATCCTCGCCGTATTTCCCCTCAAGGACCTCAGCGTACTCAAATGCCGGTGTTTCAGCGGGTGAGAACCCATAAAGCTCAAAGGCAGCCCTGATCTTGTCGATGGTCTCTTGTCTCTTCACCATTTCCTCGGGGAGAAAATCCCTGGTCCCCGGCGGCGTTTCCAGTTTCATTCTTTCCTATTTGTCTAGTTGCTGCCCTATTTTTTGATAATGACGTCAGTGACGAAATCCAGCTTCCTTAATTTGGCCACCAGCGAACTAAAATCGCTGCACCTTCCCGTTACATCCCACTCCGCGCTTCTCGCTCTCTCAAGACTGCGCGACTCGCTCATTATGATGTCAAAGCCCTCTTTAGATAAAAAAGCGGCAATCTTTGCAAGGCTCCCCGGTTTGTCGCCCATTATTATTCTCATCTCATAGACCTTCTTGTCAAAGACAGGCGACACGACGGCAGTTCTGCCTTTTACACCTATGAGTACCTCAACGCCCGGCTCAAGCCCAATGGCCTGCCGAATCCCCGAAGGGATCAAGAGGCGGCCCTTCTCGTCGACTTTGCTTAACTCCTGCATTTTGTAATGTGGGGGAAAATTCCCACTTAATTTGAACTAATGCGTATAAAAATGCGTTATCCATCAAAACAGAAAAGCGCCGCCCCCCTAAAAAGAAAAATACGGGTTTACCAGTCCTGATACCTGCCGCTGTAACCCGACATCACAAGGCTTTGGTGGGCCGCCCGCAGGTCATCAATGGTCTTTTTCGAAAACCCGATATTGCAGCCCATAAGGTATTCTATCCGGTCCTTGATATCCTCCCTCATGTGACCTTCGAGTATATGCGGGTTTTCCATCCCGATCGCGACAAGCTCTATTGCCTCGACCGGCTCGAGATGCTTAAGCTTTCCCCGAAGAAAGATGATTCGCCCAACTTTACTGGTTTGGGCTTTGTTCTTTTGAGATTCTTTCTTTTGGACCATGCGCTTATAGTAAGCAATATGTAAATATAAACCATAAATGGCTGTCAAAAATAATTATGCCGGCTGTTACATAATCGCATCAATTGTCAAAACATAAAATTGTCAAAACATAACTATAATGGTCGTTGAAACGCATGAGATAACCGTTTCCTCCAAAGGAAAGAGCGACATCATCGATATCACCGACTCTGTTTCCAAAATCATCAAGAAATCCAAGATAAAAGAAGGCATTGTCAATGTCTTTGTTTTTGGCTCAACAGCGTCTGTCTCTACTGTCGAGTACGAGCCCGGCCTCTGCAAAGACCTTCCGCGCGCCCTCGAAAAGATCGCGCCGTACTGCATGGAGTATGCCCACCATGACACATGGCATGATGACAATGGTGCCTCGCACGTAAGAGCGACTCTGATGGGACCCGGGATAACAGTCCCGTTCAAAGACAAGAGACTTTTGCTCGGGACATGGCAGCAGATAGTGGTAATAGACCACGATACGCGGCCACGGGACAGGGAAATAGTCCTGACGATTATGGGGGATTAGGTGTGAGAAATGCCGCCTTCGCTTCTCTCCCTTGCTGCGATCTTATGCCCATCCTGTAAGCCATAAGGGGGCCTATGCTATGTGCCGGGTCGCGCGGCATCTGGCGCTGCATACTGCTTACATGTATGCTAAGATCATGCCAGTGCAAAGAGTCGCGATTTCTCCACATAGCCTCGCTTATCGAATGCGGCCTTGTCCTGCCCGGACTATAGATGTTATAGCTGAATCGTCCAACCACTTTCAAATTATCATACCGCTTTCAAATCTCCCTACCGCTTTCAAATAGCCTTACCACTTTCCAGTCCC
>CAYSUP010000179.1:0-1939 GCA_964434205.1 uncultured archaeon
CTCCAGAAGGCAGGTGTTATTCGAGCTGATAAGTATAAAAACAGTGTTTTTATCGCATTGAACGCCGTTTTTACTGTTTTGAACACTGTTTTTACAGTTTTGGAAAGCGGTTTTGCAGTTTTTGATTTAATTACCCTAATATTAATTACCTAATAAGGATGCTTTTTCATCTGCTCTTTTATCATATAAGCTATCAGGGCCTTCCAGAGTTCCTTTATCTCTTTCTCGTCAAGCCCTAGCTTTCTGGCCCTTTCCTGCACCAAACCTAGAAGCTTTCTCATGCGCTCCTCATCGTCTGATGAGCCGTTCTTTTGCTTGATTTTGGCAATCTCAATCGCGATGTCCTTCCGTTTGGCTATCAGCTGAAGGAGGGCAAAGTCTATCTCGTCTATGACGGCCCGCAACTTCTCTATATCCCCGTCCACTGCAGTAGGCTTAGACTTTTTTTCCAAGTTTCTCCTTTAGCGCGGCCTCGCCGACCTTCTGGCATTTGGGGCAGATTGGGCGAAGCTTCTTGCCGTCTTTAATGTACGTGCCCCTTATCTTTTCCATCATCCCCTTCTTTATCTCGTTCCCGCAAACGGCGCATTCCAATGCCATCGCGTATTTAATTGTTTAGGGAATAAAATCACAACAGAAATAACACTATTACAACAGGAATAACACGGTCACAACAGGAATAACAATGATTCTCTTAGTATACGATGCGAAGCTCTACAGAAAGGCCTTTGCCGATGTAATCAAGCCGGGCGACACCGTAATCGAGATAGGGCCGCATGTCGGCACCTCGACTCGGGTAATCGCCAAATACGCCAAAAAAGTCATAGCGGTCGACAAGGCAGAGCAGGCTGAAAAGGCATTCAAGGACAGCAAGATTCAAAATGTTACATTCATACGGGGGGATGTAAGGTTCTTTGAGACGATAGACAAAGTCCTTAAGCTCACCGGCAGCTGCGACGTGCTAGCAGTCGATATGGGCGGCGGCCGCTTCCCGGACACCCTCTTTAAGGTCTGGTGTGTTTGGTCGGGTGTCTTTAAGCCCCGCGACAGCATTTTAAGGAACAACGGCCTTGCCGAGTTCATAAGGCGCACCAGGATAATCGACCCGTCGCTTGAAAGCGATTTCCCGGATTCAGGCTGGCTTTCGCAGACTGGCAGAAAGACCCCGGAGCAGATGAAAGAGGGTTTAAAGGAGCTCAAGAACTGGATAGTGAAGGATTCTTAATCTGCTTTAGCCACTTTAGAGCTAATCCGCTTTATTCACTGCGCTAATCTGCTTTAGCCACCTTAGCGCCTACACCGCCAAGCTCGCAGCGCCCCTTGATGAACTCAGACAGCTTCTCCACAAGCTCCTTGTTAAGACCGGACAACTCACCGTTTTTTTCTTTGATCTCGGATTCTATCTTCTCAGCGCTCTTCGCACCACTCTCTGCCTTCTCCTTTAAGCCGTTTTCCTCGCGCCTTATCTTATCAAGCTCTCCTGTCATATCAAGCTCAGAGGCCATAAATTCCAGCTTTCTTATGCGCGAAGCAATATCAGTGTGCTCATCCCGGGCTTTTTCAAGATATACAAACGTCACAGAGCGTATCTTCTTGATGACTTTTTCATCCTCCCCGCCTTCAAGCAATATGACTTTTGACTGTATGAGCCTTTGCATCTTGGCAAGGAGTTCGGGAAGCATATTATCGCCGCGCAGGTATGCCCCGCTTGGGTCCTCACTATATTTATCCACCCCGATTCCGTTTGCCTTTCCGTCTTCGATGGCCTTTGCATACTTCTTGAATGCCCGCCTAAAGGGGCCCAGTATGTTAAGCACATGTGTTTCTATCTCGAGCTTTTTTGCCCTTAAATCGGCTAGTTCTGCATTGACTGCAGAAAGTTTCTTTGCGCGTTCGCTTTCCTCCAGCTCATGTATCTTACCTTCCTTAGCCGCTATCT
>CAYSUP010000180.1:0-1925 GCA_964434205.1 uncultured archaeon
CATTAGATGCGTATGTCATCCCCGGAGTGAAGCTTTTGCCCACTGTGGCCAAAGAAAAAAAACAAAATAAGATTGACATGGGGACCCCGGACAAGGTCTGCGCTGCAGTGGCCGGGATTGTCGACCAGGCGCGCAGGTTGAAGTTACGCTACAATGAGACGAGCTTTGTTTTGGCCGAGATAGGCTTCGGCTTTGACGCTTTTATCGCTGTTGAGAACGGCCAAATCATTGACGGCATAGGCGGGACTATGGCGAGCTCGACCTGGCGCGGAGAGGACGGTGAGATCATGTATCTGCGCGGAGAAGTCAAAAAAGGGGATTTAAGGAAGGGCCCCTTAAGCAAGAAGAAAGTGAGGGAGGGCGCGCTGAAGGACATAAAGGGACTGGCCGCCGGATTTAAGCCCAGGGAGATACTCGTCTCCGGGAGCAAATCCGCCGATGTTTTGGCTTTCCTAAAAAAGGACCTAAAGGGCGTAAGAAAGCTGGAAAGCTGCAATTCAAGTAACGCGGCCTACGGTGCTGCAGTCATTGCAGACGGCCTTTCTGGCGGGAGTTTTAAGGAAGTTGTTGATTTGGTCGGGATTAAAAACGCAAAAGGCAGCAACCTGGAGTATGTGGATATAAAAGCGGATATCTAAAATAAAAACAGATTTCTAATGGGGTTTTCAAAAAAACATAGGGCTAACGCAGAGAAGCAAAAAAGTTAGCCTAAGAACTCAATGCCGTCGTAGCCCCTGAAATGCTGGTCCCCGGTCAGAAGCTTAGTCGCATTTCTAATGGCCGTAGCGTAGATTACCGCATCTGCCAATGAGAGACCTGCATGCTTAAGCTCCGCAGCTTTCAATGCTATCTCGCTGTCAAGCGGTATCAACAAGCTGCGCTTCAAGACACGGTCGAGCGCCTTTTTTAACTGTTTTTCCGGTCGTTTTTCCTTCATCAATCTGGCCTTAAGTTCGGCTAGGCAGAGGGTGGGCGTGAACACTATATTGTCACTTTCCACATGCTGCCTGACTATAGCTCCCTTTTCAGTGCCGTTGAGATATTCCACCCAGGCGTAAGTGTCAAAGGTTATCATTCTAAAAATGGTCGTCGTGCTCCCGCTCAAACTTGATTGGAGCGTTTGCAAACATGCCAAAGCAGTCGTCGCCCTTGTCCTTGAACAGCCGTTCGTAAAGCAGCTTATTGATAGTGCTGGAGAGCTCCCTCTTGCCGAACTGCGATACTATGAGGCTGTACACGTCGTCCCGAAGCAGAACTGTAGTCTTTACCATAAACATCACCATATATGGTATATGTTGAAGAACTGCCTTTAAAAGCGTGTTTTTGTCTTGTCTGCCATAGAAGTTCGGATGAATATCTTATGGTGCATAACGGGCGCAGGCGAGTTCCTCAAGGAATCGCTTGAGATAATGAGCCAGCTTGAGAACGACAAGATAACAGTATTTGTATCAAAGGCAGGCCACGAAGTCCTCGTAAGCTATAAGCTTCTAAGGGAACTGAAAAAGGTCTGGGAGATCGAAGTTGACAAGGATTATTCCGCACCAAAGGCCGGCAAGGTGACCTTGGGGGCCTATAATGTGGTTGTTGACTCCCCGGCAACTGCAAACACAATAGCAAAAATCGCCAATGGGATAGCTGATGACCTTATCACGACTGCGGCCTCGCTTGCGCTCAAGACGGGAATACCGGTTTATGTGATCCCTACCGACTGGATGGCAAAGAATGTTAAAATACCGGATGTCCTGACACCGGGTGGCAGCGTAGTGCACATGAGGCCGCGAAGGTCGGACCTAAGGAACATAAAGTATCTTGAGGAAGAGGGTATACGGGTGCTTGACAACCCGAAGATGCTGCTTAAGGAGTTAAAGTCATAACTTCTCTATCTTCACTTTCCTTCGCCTTTTCAGGAAAAGCCCGGCCCCGAT
>CAYSUP010000181.1:0-1921 GCA_964434205.1 uncultured archaeon
ATATGAAATAAGGAAACCCCTCCCGGAGTTCCCTAAGTGCCGCTCAATGAAGTCGCATCCACTGCAATCTCGCCGGGCGGGAGCAAAAACTCGCTGTCAGGCACATCCCCCGAATAACCGCAAGTCACTGTCGGCGTGAAACTGCCGCCAGCCCCCTGGGATATACTTGACCTTATATTTGCAGCAAGCTGTTCTGGTGTCATGCTCATAAGCGCGCTCCACTGCATGTCCATCTGGCCAAGCGAACTGGTTCCGGTGGCGTCAGCCTTGACCCATTTGTTCTGTGTCAGCGTGCCGAGATTCACATATGCCGTCGTGCCAGAGACTCTGAACCTCATATTCATGCTGATCCCGCTACCTGATACGGCAACATCCATCCTTGCCTTATCCGGTTTTTTCACTACGATCGTGCCGCTCATGCTTGCCTGCCCGGCCTGGCCGGTTGCACTGCCGCTTACCTGGCAGGATATCACATTGCCGCTTCCTCCGCCCCCGCCCATCAAAAAGACGGCGGCTATCACCACAACAACCACAACTGCCACCAGCGCCACTATCAAAATGGTTTTGGAAGACCCACCAGAAGCCTTTGCCTGCGGCTTTGCCTGGGATGGCTGTGAAGTTGCCTGCACTGGCGCAGCACCCATCGGTGCCCCGCACGATACGCAGAATGTACTACCTTCGGCATTTGCATTGCCGCATTTTGGACAGTTCATTTTTATCTCTCGGGTATAATCGGATATTTAATAAAAACCCGTTTCTAACTAAACCATGCAAATTGGTATTGTGGGGGCGCCAAACCAGGGGAAGAGCACTTTCTTTAATGCTGCGACCTTAGCCGGCGCTCAGATGGCCGACTATCCGTTTACCACCATACAACCTAATCAGGGGATTGGATATGTCCGTATTGAGTGCGTATGCAAGGGATTTAACACCCAGCGCAACCCGCGCCAGGGCATGTGCATAAACGGCCAGCGGTTTGTTCCGGTTACGCTGCTTGACGTTGCCGGCCTCGTTCCCGATGCGCATCTGGGAAAGGGCCTTGGCAACCAGTTTTTGAACGACCTCTCACAGGCTTCTGCCCTCATCCATGTCATCGACGCAAGCGGCGCAACAAACGACCACGGCGAGAAAGTCCCGGCCGGCACCTACGACCCGTGCAACACCATCAGGTTCCTTGAGCGGGAGATAGACTATTGGTACAACGATATCCTAAAGGCAAACTGGCACAAGTTCTCTCGGAAGGTCAAGGCCGATAAAGGGAAGCTATCCGAGCAGATAACCACCCAGTTCACGGGCCTTGGCGTGAAAGAGCACCAAGTCGTGCAGGCGATGATGGACACCAAGATGTCCGACGACGCTACCCTCTGGAGCGACGACGACCTGCTGAAATTCGCGACTCGTTTGCGGGAAATAGCAAAGCCCATGCTGATTGTCGCAAACAAGATGGATATCGAAGGGGCTTGGGCCAACTACGAAAAGATGAAGAATGAGTTCCCCTCTTATAAGATAATACCGACATCGGCCGAGAGCGAGCTTGCGCTCCGGAGGGCGGAGAAAGCTGGGATAATAAGCTATGCCTCAGGAGATTCTGACTTTACCATAAAAGACGAGTCAAGATTAAATGAAAAGCAGAAGAATGCGCTCAACACGATAAGAGACATGCTAAAAAAGCACGGCTCTACGGGAGTACAGCAGGCGCTCAACACTGCAGTTCTCGAGTTGTTGGGTTACATAGCAATCTTCCCCGGCGGCGTGAATAAGCTTTCCGACTCGCAGGGCCGCGTCCTGCCGGATGTATTCCTTTTGCCAAGGGACGCACAGGCCATCGACTTTGCCTTCGCCCTCCACAGCGATTTCGGAAATAAATTCATATGCGCCATCGACGTGAAGACCAAAATGAAGATGGGCAAGGAGCACAAGC
>CAYSUP010000182.1:0-1916 GCA_964434205.1 uncultured archaeon
GGATTAAACCTCGCCCGGTTGCAAGATTAAACGCATGCCATTGCAGGATTAGACCTTGGGAATCACGATTTTTCCCTCTTCGTCCCCGACCTCTTCTGTTTTTTTCTGCAAGCATAAGTAGCCCGCAAAGGCAGCACTTATCGAGTCAAGCTCGTCTCTTGTCATAATCCGGTCGGTGAGGCCGTCAACAATCCGAGCAAGCCTTTTTTGCATCTCTATGTCCTGCTTTTCATAAAAGCCGAGGATCTTTGCAGTCGCATTGTTATAGACTTCGATGACGCCGTATTTCTCTTTCAGCTCATTGCCGATGCGTATGCCGCGCTCGACAAGGTAGGTCATTCCCCTGAGGTTTTGCGGCAGCGCGCCGTACTGCTTCAACTCTTCGTCTGCCATGCGCATGTAAGCGTTTCTCGCCGGTGTGAGCGGGGCGTCAATGGCGATTAAGTCGGGTCTTATCAAATCGCACTGGATGAGTATCTCCTTGTCGGTCTTGAGGAGCTCTGTGCGGATTTTCTTAGTCTTGCCATCGCCAATCAGGATGCAAAAGCCCGTGTCATTCTTGTCGCTACCGGCAAGATCGATGCCCACCACCTTTACAGCGCCGCCCATCGCCTATTTATCCCCTAATTGCTTAATAAACCAACTTTTAATGAATATTAAAAGTTTTTATGCCTTCCTAGGCAAAATAGCCAAACAATGGTCGCAATCAATAATCACGATTTATGCATACACTGCGGGGGATGCGTAGGGGTCTGCCCCACGGGGGCGATAACGCTTGAGGAGCTGACTATAGTCATAGATGCAAAAAAGTGCATAAACTGCGGGGCTTGCGTAAAGATGTGCCCCGTGATGGCGATGGGCCTGAAGAAATAATCGAAAATGACTGACTTTGACTACGATGCAATAATCGTCGGCGCCGGCCCTGCCGGCAGCATGACTGCAAAGACGTGCGCAGAGAAGGGGATGAAGGTCATAGTCCTTGAGAAGGACGCAGAGATAGGCACTCCAAAAAGGTGCGCTGAGGGCCTTAGCATGAAGGGCTTTGCCCGCGCAGGCCTAAAGTACAACCCCAAATATTGCGCGCAGGACATACATGGCTTGGTGTTATGGGCGCCTAACGGAAAAGCAGTCAAGTTCGCAAAAGACGAGACGTGGGGATATGTACTGGAAAGGAAGGTTTTTGAGAAGCACCTTGCCAAAGACGCGATAAAGGCTGGCGCAGACTATATGGTGAGGACCACTGTCAACGATTTGATCAAAGACGAGAACGGCAAGCCCTGCGGCGTGAAAGCCAGCTACCTTGGCGAAGACATCGAATTCACTGCCCCTTTGATAATTGGTGCTGACGGCACGGAAACAAAGATAGGGAGGATGGCCGGCCTTAGGACTGTCAACAAGCTCGGCGATTACATTTCAGGATTCCAGTATGAGATGGCGGGCGTTGAGGGCATTGATGAGGATAAGATACACATGTGGCTTGGGAACAAAGTCGCGCCAAAGGGGTACCTGTGGGCCTTCCCAAAGGGCGACGGCCTCATGAACATCGGCATCGGCATAATAAGCACCGAGAACGCAAAGATGAGCGTTCGGCAGTACCTGGACGATTTTATTGCATCCCACAAGGAGCACTTCAAGAATGCATCGCCGGTCGAGATAAACGCCGGCGGTATCCCTGTATGCGGGAAGATAGACAACCCCTTTGTCGATGACCACATAATGCTTGTAGGGGATTCAGCTCATCAGGTAAGCCCCATCCACGGAGGTGGCATGTCGACTAACCTTTATGCCGCACAGATAGCCGGAAGGGTCGCTGCCGAGGCCTGCAAGAAAAGCGACTTCTCGAAAAAGAAGCTTATGGAGTATGAGACCCTCTGGCGCCAGACCGACGGCAAGAAGATGGAGAAGCACCTTAAGGT
>CAYSUP010000183.1:0-1914 GCA_964434205.1 uncultured archaeon
GTTTTTGACAGTCTCGATTATCGCCTTCTCCGGTGTCTCAGCCTGGATTGCATCCTTGAACTGCTCGAGACCGAATTGTGAAATGCCGGTGAATGCCTGGGTTACGACTTCTATTTCTTGTGTATAGATCAAATCCAGGCCCTTTTTTGCATTTTCCAGATCGAAATATTTCTTGAACACCTCATCAAGGGCTTCTCGGTATACTGCCGTGCCATGATATGCGTCTATCACGCGCGCCATGTTTATCTCCCTGAACTTGACGTCTTCCTTAAACACGCCAAAGCGCTTCCCGACATGGGCGAATGAGAAGCGAAAGAGGTTTGTCCTGGTTATGGTTTTTTCAAGGATCTCTTTTAGGCTTTCCGGATTTAGAGACTTAAATGCGTCGGCCACATCCTGCTCTTCTAGGGTCATTGCAGTCAGGACAATCCTGTAGGGGTCCACCTTAACGCCCACGCCTTCACCATATTTTGAGCTGAGAAGCGACGCCAACACCCGCGCCAAGGTGTCGTTGGCTTTAGTCCCGAAACACGAGTTGATGACTATGCTGTGATAGTTCTCAATGAAGCGCTCGACTGTGATAAGTTTATCGGTCGGAACTTCGCCCTGCTTCTTTTGCCTTAAGACCGTATTGATGATTAAATCCAGGCCTGGCGAATCCAAAGGCAACGAGAGTCCCTCGGCAATCTCTTTTTTTGTCTTCTTCTTGTCAAGGGCTTCTGAAACCTGCCTCCGCACTGCACCCACATCCATTGCTATGTCAAAAGGCACCGGCAAATCCTCGCCGACCCAGACGGGGGTCTCGGCCCCGATATCGCTGACAGGCACTACCATCACCCTATCGTCTCGGAAATCCACGATCCGCCATGCATCTCCTTTGAGTATAAAAACAGAGTTTGTCTGGCAGTCGATTATGTATTCCTCATCTAGGACGCCGATAGGCTTGTGGGAAGCCAGGTCTATGACAACATATCTGTTGTATGCAGGTATTGTCGAAAGATTTGCATAATAATAAAACAGCGAGTTTCGCCTTCTGCTTATTTCAGTCTCGCTCCACCCGAGGAGCCCCAACCTTTTCAAAACGTCGATAACGGACTCAAATTTTGCGGGCGATAGGTTTCGATAGGGGTAAGCCTGCTTGAGGATATTATAGGCTTCATTGATTTTGATGTCGCCATAGTCCAAAGTCAAGCCGACTATCTGGTGGGCCAAGACATCAAGTGACTCTTCATAGAAGTCTGTCTGCTCTATTTTCGCTTTCAGCGCCCGGTCGGCTATGACTGAAGCTTCGATGATGTCATCAAACTCGGTTGCCAAGACAGTCCCTTTTGAGATCTTTTGCAATGAGTGGCCGCTTCGCCCTACGCGCTGTATGAGGCGCGCGACTTGCCTTGGCGAATTAAGCTGGATGACCTGCTCGATTTGGCCTACATCGATGCCCAGCTCCATCGAAGAAGTGCAAACCAATGTCTTTATCTCACCCTCCTTGAGCTGCCGCTCGGTTTTGATGCGCTCTTCCCGGGAGAGTGAGGAGTGGTGGATCCCGACATCCTTGATTGCTCGAAGCTGTTTTGTCAGAAGTTCAGTCGCAACACGGGTATTTGTGAATATGAGCGTGGGCTTGCCACCCGTCATCTCGCTTATCCTTTGCACTGCGTTTTTTGGCCTTTCGACTTTGAGTTCCAGACCCTTAAAGCTAGTGTCAATGACAATCTCATCCAGCTTATAGTATTTCGCGACTATGCTTGGCGTTCCAACAGTAGCTGAGAGGCCTATAGTCTGGAACTTGCCGCACACTTTGCGAAGCCGCTCGAGGCCTAGCGCCAGTTGTATCCCTCTTTTGTCAGAAACGAGTTCGTGTATTTCATCAATTATCACATACTCCACGGACTCTAGGTGCTTTCTCATGACTTT
>CAYSUP010000184.1:0-1875 GCA_964434205.1 uncultured archaeon
GTTTTAGCCGAAAACTGGCATATGCGCTAAAAAATCGGGAAAGTTAAGGTTTTAAGTTCTCCTATCGATATTAGGGAGCGTACAGTCAGGAACCTGCACCTTGCATTCGGCGAGCTGAGAAACGGCGCGACAAAACTGCATGACATGAACACTGCAACTTTGCAAGGGGCTAAAAGGCCCCATCACCGTTAAGCATGCCGGCCGAAAAGCCCGGATTCCCGCATTTAAATCTCTGGATATTCCCGTTTGAATCCCGAGTATTCCAGTTCGAATCCTTGGATATTTTCATTCAAATCCCTTGATGTCCCCATTCAAATCTTATATAGGTCCATTTAATCCCTAAATCGGTCCATTTAAATCCTTTATCGGGTAAATAAACCACTTATTCTCGCATTTCAAAATGAGAGCAAAATCGTTTAGGGGCATGAGGGTCATCGACGAGGCAGGCATCGATATAGGGATCATTGACGACTTGGACGTGAAGAGGACTGGCAGCTACTCGATTATAGTCAAAGGCGAAGCACATGCGCAGATAACCAAGGTGTTCAAGGAGAAGCTTGGCATAAGCGGCATCGGCAAGGACTTCTTTGAGATACCGCAGGAGCATGTAAGCAGCGTCTCGACGAAGGTCCACCTGAACAAGCGCTTTGAGGACATACAGAATATCACCCTTTTGTCGGGCCATGAGTAAGCAGCTTAGTTGTGTTTAAACATCTACCGGGCTAGTGCGGTCTAAACCCAGCTTACCTATTTCTTTGCTAAACATCAACTTAGCCGTGGCAAAAAGGTCTACAATTTTCGGTCTGCAGTCTTCTGAGAAAAAAGAATTCGACTTGTCCGAGGAACAGGATGATTTTGACCTGGAGGAAGATCAGGCTGAATTCGAGTCAGAGGATAACAGGCCCAGGTGCAAGAGCAAGCGCGGCGTGTTTGGGCAGGGGACAAAATTTGGGCAAGAGGCAACGTCAGGATTCAAGCAGGGGGTAAAGCCAAGTTACCAGGATAAGGTTGACAAGGCAATCAGGCGCGACGGATTTGGAAGGCCCGGCAAGCGTGACGAGTTTGGCCTTGAGCAAAGGACCCGCAAGGCAGAGACTGTAAGAAAAGACCTGCAGATGCAAAAGACGGAGGGCGGCGTCTTTAGTGTAAGCACCCTTGACTCCATCGGCAAGCTAGGATCCGAGGGGGCCATTGACAGGATCATGGGGCCCATCTCAACAGGCAAGGAGGCAGATGTCTTTCGGGGTAAGAAAGGCAAGGAAAACATCGCAATCAAGGTGTTTCGCCTGGCCTCCGCAAGCTATTTCAGAAACCCCACAGTCCTCGGGTACATATTGGGGGACGAGAGGTTCAAGGGCATGAAAAGGACTCCCCGCGCGCTTATAGGCCTCTGGTCGCTAAAGGAGTTCAGAAACCTAAAGAAGGCTGAGGAGGCCGGCATTCTTGCCCCGCGGCCGATAGCAATAGAGAAGAACGTCCTTGTCATGAGCTTTATCGGCGATAATGATGCCGCGCCAAGGCTCCTTGATGCCGAGATAAAAGACCCAAAAGCGGTCTTTAAGGAGCTTGTAAACCAGATAAAAAAACTCTACCGCGCCAATCTTGTGCACGCCGACCTTAGCGAGTTTAACATACTGCTTTGGAAGGAAAAGCCCTACCTTATCGACTTTGGCCAGGGCGTCCTTTTGACGCACCCGAAGGCAAAAGAGTTTTTGGAAAGGGATGTGAGAAACGTGTGCAATTTTTTTAACAAGAAGGGTGTAGAGTGCGATGCTGATGCTGTTTTGAACAAGGTCAGGGGCAAGAACTAGAAAAGGATTGGAAAGCGAGAGACAAAAGATGGTTGAATACATAAAGATACCAAAAGACCGCGTG
>CAYSUP010000185.1:0-1844 GCA_964434205.1 uncultured archaeon
TAGGGCGACAGCCTTCTAAGCTGTAGGTCGCGGGTTCGAATCCCGCCGGGTCCGTCTAACTTTTTCTAGGGTTCGCCGCGACGAACCCGGTTTATGCCAAGGAGCGAGTCTAAGGAAAGTAACTCCTTGTCATCCCGCCGGGTCCGCTCACTCTTTCAAACGAGCCAGAATCTTCTCACTTTGCAGTTCCCTTAATGCATCAGCTGCTACCCAGCGGGCGGCCTTAGAATCAATTTTCTGTATTTCCTTTGCGGTTGCGATGGCTTTCTTGTTTAGCGCAAGGTTCCTCTTCCCTATGTTCCTCAATGCCCAGTTAACCGCCTTTCTGACAAAATTCCTCTCGTCCGTCGATTCCCTTTTTATCACCTTGAACAATACCTCAAAATCAGAGTCTTTCGCCTTCTTGTCATGCACCGCTAGCCCGGCCATAATCGCAAATGCCCCTCTTTTGACAAACTCCTCTTTTCTTGAAGACCACTCCACAGCCTTCTTCCAGGCAAGCGGCGTATTCTGGTCGAACAGACTGGTGCACGCCTGGTCGCAGACATCCCAGGAATCGAAGTCTTTGGCCCAGGCGTCCATCTGGCTTCCCCTAACAAGCTTCGGGTCGTCGATGAAGGCCGCTAAAATGCGCGCTTCGTGGATGCCGCTAGCCCAAAGCCTCTGCGCCAAGGCGTGATCACTTCCGACTTCCTTTGCGATGGGACGCAATGTATATATGGATATTCCAAGCGTGTTCTTAGGATTTATACCAAAGCGGGCCATGCCCTCGACATTGCGCGGGTTTTGCAAGGATTTGAGTTTTGCTAAGACTTTTTTGTATTCCATTCTCTTCTGTAGACTGCAGACTCTAGACCGAAGACCGTTAAGGCACTATGGGTATTGGCGGCGGCAATATGAGATATATCAGAGTGCCAAGCACCAAATGGCTGAATATGGGGCCAATAAGGTTCCTCTCTTTCTCATATGCGTAACCCCACGCCAATCCCGCAAAGAATGTAGTAGTCATAAGTATGAGCGTATGTGGCGTTTCTGCAAAATAGTGCGAAAGGCCGAACATAACCGAGACTAGCAGCACCATCTGAACAACAGGCAGTTTGTTCCTCAACATGCCTTGCGCGTAACCCCTGAACAAGAACTCTTGCAGGGGTATCGAGACAAGCCAATAAAAAAGATAACCCGCATTTGGAGATCTTAAGCCGTAACCGCCGGCAAGAGAGAATATCAAAAGCCCGGCAAGGCCTGCTAACATAAACGGCAGCTGGATCCTGATTGCCGGCCAGATGCGCTTTCTTGTTATGCCAAGCTCCTTCAAGTCGCCACTTTCCCCAAGCTCAAAGTTTATTATCAACAGGGTGGCTACAACCATGACTATGTAATAGTTGACTTTTGCAAAGAGCATGAAGGCCGACAGAGCCAACAGTAAGAGGAGCTCAAGCAGCCTCTGCCTTTTTTTCATGGTAAATTATGCTTGCATCGTTGAAAAACTGTTTTTATTACTCTTTTCTATAATATCCCACCACGGGGTTGTGGGGTAATCTGGTATCCTCGCAGGCTCCAGAGGAGACCCTTTCTTCATCATTTTCAAAGAAAGGAACTATGGAGCACTGAGCGAGATTTGTTCTCGCGATGACGAAATAGGATTTACGGAGAAACCTGCTGATCTGGGTTCAAATCCCAGCGACCCCATCTCACTTTCCTAGGGTCTGCTGTCTACGGTCTGCGGTCTGCAAAAGCTGGGAATTGTATGGCGACTGATGCGTGTTTTGCGCGCGTTAGTGGAAGAGCAGACGAAAATGACCTCTACAACACCAAACTGGTGCTGTTGAGAACTCTAGAACATC
>CAYSUP010000186.1:0-1833 GCA_964434205.1 uncultured archaeon
GTTCTCTATGTTGTCGAGGTTGAGCTCCAGGGTGTCCTCGATAGTGACTACGCGCTCGTTGGGGGGTATGAAAGTGCATAGGGCGTTCAGCGTAGTGGTCTTTCCGGAGCCTATCGAGCCTGCGATTATTATGTTGGCCGGCGTCAGCTTCATCCCTTCCACTGCAAGCCAAAGGAATGCCGCAAGGTTCAAGGAAAGGGTCTTTTGCTGTATAAGCTCTATTATGCTGAATATCCTTCGCCTCTGCTTTCTAATGGTGAGGGTGGAGCCCTTGGAGGGGAGGGGATCTGCAGTTATGTTTATCCTGTTTCCGTCGATTGCCGCGATATCTACGACCGGCTTAAGCTCCCTGCCGTTGACATAGCAAATATCATATACCAGCCTGTTTATCGCATCGGTGGTCGGGAATATCACATTGGTCTTGCACATGCCGTATTTCCTGTGGTAGATAAAGACCGGCATCTTAAGGCCGTTGACCATTACCTCCTCGAGGTTGTCATCGTCTATGAGGATTGCAAGCTCGTCATAACCGAGTATGTTGCCTGCGATCTTTTTGACCATGTAATCCCGGTTTGGGGACTTTGGCAGCGTCTTTTCGACCTCTGCCTTTAGGATAGCCCATCTCTCGGAGATGTCCGGGTGCGACTTGACCATCTGAAGCTCAGGCAGGGGTATTATCTTCTTGAAATCCTCCTCATGGTAGAACTTCGACTTCAAAAGGTCTTTTTTCTCGCTGTCGGTCAGCTTGGGCTCTATGACATTGTAAAGGGGCGTGGATTCGCCTTCGACAGCCTGTATCTCGACATTGTCGTACTTCTCAAGAAGTTCCATCGGAATAATTATTGCCAGGGGCTTAAAAAGTCGGGAGTTGTCGGGATTAAAGTATAGGTTCGTGGCATTTGTCCGGATTAAAGGTTCTTTTTAACCTAGGTTCTAATATGTCGAGATGAACTACACATTGCTTTTAGAAAAGTCGGAGGATGGCTATTACGTAGCAACGGTCCCAGGCCTGCCGGGAATATGCGTAGCGCAAGGCAAGACCAGAGATGAAGCCGTGCGCAATATGCGCGAAGCGCTTGAGCTGCACCTCGAGGGGCTGAAGGAAGAAGGCATCCCCATAGCCCAGAAGAGCGACCCGGTTCTTAAGCAGATTGCCATACCAGCATGAGGCATATACCGATTATTTCTAGCAAGGATGCTATCAAAGCGTTGGGCAAACTTGGCTATCGTGTTGTGAGGCAAAAAGGCTCGCATATAAGGCTCCACTGCCCCGGAAGGCCGCCAGCTACCGTTCCTGCGAAGGGTGAATTAAGCATAAAGACTGCTGGATACATAATAAAGCAGGCCGGCCTTACGACCGAAGAGTTCCTTGGACTTCTTGAATGAGCATTCACTTAAGCCGGAAGACTGTAACTCTAATAGGTCAGGGATAAGATCTTAGAATATCCCAAATAGATTAGTGAAAGGGGATATTCAACGGTTTTTATCGGCAAAACTTCCAATTAGGCCGAGCCACAACCCTTTTATACATAAAAGCATAATTAATAGTAATAATGTGTTTTGAAAAAACACTATTGATAGTGGCTATAAACCTAGGTGAAAAAAAATGATACACAAAAAAGGACAAGGTGCTATGGAGTACCTGATGACTTACGGCTGGGCAATCCTCGTTGTCATCATAGTTGGTGTGGTATTGTGGCAGATGGGAATCTTCAGCGGAGGCGGCAGCTCTTCGGCCAGCTTCACTGGATTCGGCGCTCTGAAGCCGCTTGAATGGTCGTGTGACTCAGCCAATGACGTTGTGACGGTTACACTGACCAACGGTGCTGGTGG
>CAYSUP010000187.1:0-1818 GCA_964434205.1 uncultured archaeon
CCCTTGGCATAGTTCACTTTAGCCCTTAAGACGGGCTTAAGGAGCATTAGCTTGTATTGAATGTGCGCTGTTTGCTTAAGTGAGTCCAGGCCACTTAACTCAAACTCTGCGCGCGTTACCCTGTCAAAGGGCTGCTCACCATATTCCATCTCGTGTTTCATTTGGCAAAGTAGTCCTTAAGATTGAGATAAACCTTCTTATACGCATCGCCCTCTTCGAGCTTTTTGGCATCCCTCTTATACTTGCCCGCGGCCAAGGTCAGCCCGGACCTCTTCTCCCATTCCTTCTGTGAAATCGAATATTGGGCCTGCACCTTGTCGCGATATACCTCCGGAATCACGTTGAATGTGCAGAATGGTATTATCCTCCCGTCCGGCATCGCATAATGTATGCAGCACCTCTCCACGCGCTCAACATCATAGTTATACGGGTCTTGGAAATGCATCATGCCTATAAGCACGGATTTGTGCTGTATCTTCCCTAATGCCCTGTAGTCATGCCTTACCAGGGCGCCTAACAGCAATTTTGTAAAGTCAAAACCCTTGGGCTGTTTTTTCTTTTCTATAAAACTGCCGAGTTTAGCCAAAACCTTGACGCCCACCAAGTATTTGCTCTTCCCGGCCTTCAAAGCGTTCGCTTTCTCCGCCAAATATTCCATCAAGCCTTCGACGTCCACGAACTGCGGCAGCGGCACGACCTTGTCGTCATCGCCCTTAATGAGGTATGTAGCGGCCCCGCAGGCGAAGTGGGTGCTTAGCTTGTACATATTCTTCTTGGTGAGGCCCTCTATGAACTCGGTTATCGGGCCCACTGTCGGCACGGAGAAAAAGTCATCCTTTGTTATCACGCCGTTGCTCTGCTCTTCCAGCTCGGCGATTACCTTGGGTATAGTTATCCTCTGCTTCTCCCTGAGCTTTTGGGGCATCCTGCCAACAAGAGAGACCGGCTGGAAGTTAACGCCCCTTATTATGTCGCTGTGGTTCAAACCAAAATTGACTATTTTCCCCAATTCCTTGTCGTTTATCCCCCTTATCACAGTCGGCACAAGGACTATCCCCACCCCGGCTTTCCTGCAGTTCTCTATCGCATAGGGCGCTTCCCAGTGGTTCTTAGGGTTTGTCTTTGGTGTCACACCGTCAAAACTCATATAGACCGTGTTGCTGCCTGCCTGCCTAAGTGCCTTCACCAGTTCGGGCTTGAATGCGAAATTAATTGCATCGGTGTTGACCTGAACGTGGTCTATTCCGCCTTCCTTGCAAATCTTGACTATGTCGACTAAGTCTTCTCTCAGGGTCGGCTCCCCGCCAGTCAATTGTACTGCGTTGCAGTGAACTGGCTTTTCATCCCTCAGGTTCTTGACCATAGCCCTTATCTGCTCAAGGCTCGGCTCGTAGATGGGGTCATTTTCCTTTGCATAAAAAAAGCAGTACCAGCAGCAGAGGTCGCAGCGGTTTGTGACAACGATATTCGCAAGGGCCGTGTGGCTCTTGTGGCGCGCGCATAGGCCGCAGTCGAAGGGACAATTGGCGCCCAGGTTATCGACATTCGGGTTTTCAGTGATCACGGGTGAAGTCGCATGCTTTCTCTCGCGGTCGTACATCTCGACGCTCTCCCAGTACTTCTCTTTGAACTCGCCGTGCTGCGGACAGGTCTTCTTCATCCAGACTATGTCATCCTCTGGATATATGAGGGCGTCTATCAGCCTCTTGCACTCCGGGCAGAGGGAAGTAGTCTTATGCGGCAAGGAATCGCCGTATGCTGTAGTTTCCATAGGAATGCCAATAGCTTATACCGATTTATATCCTTTATCGGACAAAC
>CAYSUP010000188.1:0-1808 GCA_964434205.1 uncultured archaeon
ACAGCAAGAGGACAAATCAAAAGAACAGTGGCTATATGCAGACTTTTTACGTTGCTAGTAGTTATCTAACTCAACCTAGTTCCTGGTTCAAATCTGCCTCGAAACTAACGTTTGCTCCTTTTTGTCGATGCTTGCTCCCTTATTGATGTCTTAACAGTCATTTAGGAGCAAAGCCCACCTTCCTCCCTTTTCCCTCTTTTTAAGGAAAAACCCATAAGAGAAACAATGGCTCCTGTAATCATACCGGTCATGGCAATTTGGGGCGTAATAAGCATACTGTTCGGCA
The DNA here is from genome assembly GCA_964434205.1 of uncultured archaeon. GTDB lineage: Archaea > Altiarchaeota > Altiarchaeia > JAFGQM01 > JAFGQM01 > JBFYKJ01. Next base: position 287 of record CAYSUP010000188.1, read on the forward strand.
TCTTGGTGCTCGTATTCCCAAAGATACTGAATTATATGGTGGCCCTGTACCTGATCATAGTCGGCATTATGATGCTGCTGCCCTCATTGGGTGTGGCTATCTAAAGACCCCTAGTCGTGGGTGAAATAGAATGTGATGTCGTTGCCCTCTATACGGCCTGCTGTGCAAAAGCCAAACCTCTCAAACTGGATTATGTCACACGGCTTTAGGTCCTTGCAGTTCATCTCGCAAAAGCCAGCTACGTTCTTCTCCGGGCCTATGACTTCGCACCCCATCACCTCTTCCAGCAGCCATTGTATTATCGGGACCTTCAGGTTCTTTGCTTCGACATAGCTGGCCTTGAGAGGCTCATGCTCGTCTATTTTCAAATTGCAGAAGTTCTTGAGGCGTATCTCGTTGCCCTTTCGCAGCTTATCAGCGTCATGTTTTGCGATGAATATCTTTGTCACATTCCCCGTGTGCTTACGTCTTATCTCTCTATATCCCCTCTCCGGGTGGTCCGGGTGCATAGGCACTTTTATCACACTCGGCTCTTTTGGAAGGCCCGAAATCCATACCTCCGCAGGGTCCGGGACAAAGAAATACCTGTTTGCCTTCGGCTCTATAATCTTCCTGTTTTCCGAGTAAAGGTTGTTCCAGTCGAAAGTCGAGTCCACATCGCCAATGCCAATAGCTTTCATAACGGCCCGTATGGCGAGAGGCTGAATGCCCCTTCTCTTCAAAGCGCGAAGGGTTCCTAGGCGGGGGTCGTCCCAGCCATCATATTTTCCATCTTCAATCGCCTGTTTGATCACTGATTTTGAGAGCTCAATACCCGCGATATCCAAGAGGCCATGATGTATTATCTCGGGCGGCGTCCAACCGAGGTAATTATAGATGAACTTCTGACGTTCGGTGTTCATTAGGTGGTCCTTCCCCCTAAGGACGTGCGTCATGCCAAGAAGATGGTCATCTATTGTTACCGAGAAGTTCATCAGCGGATATATATCCCAGTCTTTACCCGTCAGCGGATGCTTGTCTTTTGACACGCGCATTATGGGGAAATCCCTCATGGCCGGGTTTTTGTGCTTCATGTCTGTTTTAAGGTTCAAAACGAGGCTGTTGTCTCCCTTTAACATCTTGCCCCAGAGCTCCAGATTTTTCTCGGCCGAGTTTTTCCTGCATGGGCAGTCCTTTCCGGCATCCTTAAGCTGCTTGAACTTCTCCTGGCCGCATGAGCAGACATACGCATTGCCCTGCTTTATGAGCCTGACTGCAAAATCACGATAGACCGCAAGCCGCCTGCTTTGCACAATCACCTCATGTATCTCTACGCCCAGCCACTTGAGGTCCTCCTCAATAGTCTTATACGCATCACTCTCGACTTTATCCGGGTCAGTGTCTTCCACCCTTAGGACGTACTTCCCGCCGTATTTTTTCACATACTCATCATTCAATATTGCAGTCCTCGCATGGCCTATATGCAAATAGCCCGAGGGATTGGGTGCAAAGCGCATGACGACCGGGCCATTGGCATTCGGAA
>CAYSUP010000189.1:0-1768 GCA_964434205.1 uncultured archaeon
CCGCCGGGGAGTATGTGATCGGTCGTTATGTTGTCGCCTAACTTTATCAGAACCTCGCCTTTCATCACTGCATCAAGCGGCTTTCCAAGCGGCAAGGGCCTGATGTTGGGGCCGCGCACTATGTTGCCTATCAGTGTAGGCTCGACTATCATCGAATCATCCAGCATTATCCTGGGCTTGTGGAAGATCTCCGGTACATCTCTTGGCAGGGTGATCTTGCCGGCAAGTGCGGAGAATGCAGCTGTCTCAGGGCTCACTAAATATACTTGAGCATCTCCTGTCCCGCTCCTTCCCTCGAAGTTCCGGTTGAAAGTCCTAAGGGAGACGCCGCCGGATGGCGGAGCCTGGCCCATGCCTATGCACGGCCCGCATGCGCACTCCAATATGCGAGCGCCGGAGGAGATCAAGTCTGCTAGAGCGCCGCTTCTTGCCAGCGTCTCATAGACCTGCCTTGAGCCGGGCGATATTGTAAGGCTCACATCAGGATGGACTCTCTTGTTCTTTAGTATTGCTGCAACAGTCAATAAGTCCTCAATAGAAGAGTTGGTGCAACTTCCTATGCATACTTGATTGACTTCGGTTCCCTCAAGCTCGCTTATGGGTGAGACATTGTCAGGGCTGTGCGGCTTTGCCGCCATCGGCTCGATCTCGCTAAGGTCTATCTCGCGCGTCTCATCAAAGTCAGTTTCTGAGTCCGCCTTCATTTCCCGCCAGTCTTTTTCCCTTCCCTGCAGCTTGAGGAACTCCTTTGTCATCAAATCGCTTGGGAAGATTGATGTTGTCGCACCCAGTTCCGCGCCCATATTGGCTATCGTTGCCCGTTCAGGGACTGTCGCGACATCGACGTCAGGGCCGTAATATTCGATTATCTTCCCTACCCCGCCCTTGACGGTAAGCTCTTTTAATATATATAAGATGACATCCTTTGCAGATGTGCCTTCCCCCAACTCCCCGCTCAGCTTTATCCCCAATATCTTCGGCGTCTTTAGGTAGAATGGCTCGCCGGCCATTGCAGCAGCCACGTCAAGGCCACCGGCGCCAATCGCAATCATGCCCAATCCGCCGCCAGTCGGCGTGTGGCTGTCGCTTCCTAAAAGAGTCTTCCCCGGAATTCCAAACCTCTCCAAATGAACTTGATGGCATATGCCGTTCCCGGGCCGCGAGAATTTTACCCCATACTTGTTTGCAACGCCCTGCAAAAAGCGGTGGTCATCGGCATTCTCAAACCCGGTCTGGAGCGTGTTATGGTCGACATAGCTGACTGAAAGCTCGGTCTTGACCCTGGGCATGCCTATGGCCTCGAATTGAAGATAAGCAAGAGTGCCGGTGGCATCCTGGGTCAGAGTCTGGTCTATTCTTATGCCTATCTCGTCCCCCCATGAGCCGTCAACGATATGGGCTTTGAGTATCTTTTCAGCCAAAGAAGCCATGGGTTAATTTTGCATAAGGGAATTAAAAATAAGGAAATCCGAGAAAATCAAAAGAAACCAGAAGAAATCCGCCTAGATATTCTCTATCTTCCCTTTCCTATGCTTTCTCAGGAAGAACCCTGCCCCGATCAGGCCGATTATCGTAGTCAGGAGCAATGCAAACCTCACAGGGCTCTCAGTGACGAATTTTGCTATCTCAGTGACAACTTTTGATACCTGCTGAGCTGGATCCTCTGGTGCAACAGCCTTTGAAACTTCGCTTACAGCAGTCTCTGCCTCGGCTTCCCTGTAGCCCTCTTTCTTTGCAACGACCTTCCAGACGCCGGCCTTATCGACCA
>CAYSUP010000190.1:0-1679 GCA_964434205.1 uncultured archaeon
AATCTGTAGACATAGAAGCACTCAGGCACAAGGACCGGCGCAGCAATATCCCCACTGAGGAATTGCGTGACTTCGTGGCTGAGGATGAGGCTAAACCGAAGACCATCCTCTACCCACGTGACCCTTCTCTTGACCCCCAGCTTGTATGGAAAGGGAAAGACGAGCAGGACTCCAAGCCACTAGAAGTGCCAGCGGTGCCCGTCTATATCCAAGAGAAGATACATCCGAAGTATATTATTGAGGATTTGCGCGCCCAGGCAAAAAAGGAGAAGCCTGAAATGCAGCCTCAACTTTTCGCTGACTTTAATGGCATCCAGTTTGAAGACCTCATCGAGTTTTATCAGCATGAGCAGAACTGGACTAACCGCATGATTTTGGGCGATTCTCTGCTGGTGATGACCTCTCTGGAGGAGAAGGAAGGCCTCAAGGGCAAGGTGCAGATGATTTATATTGATCCGCCCTATGGCATCAGCTTCAGTTCTAACTGGCAGGTCAGCACACGGAAGCGCGACGTGAGGGACGGAAAGGCTGAGGACACTACACGCCAACCCGAGCAAATAAAGGCGTTTCGAGATACTTGGAAGCTGGGGATTCACTCTTATCTTGCCTACCTACGCGACCGGCTTGTAGTGGCCAGGGATTTGCTTACCGAAACCGGTAGCATCTTTGTTCAGATCGGCGACGAAAATGTGCACTTGGTCCGCTGTCTGATGGATGAGGTATTCGGAAGTGAGAATTTTTGTGGGTTGATTAGTTTTGAAAAGACCACATCTTTCGAAACAAAGACTCTGGCATCCGTTTCCGACTATCTTATTTGGTATGCGAAGGATAAAACAGAAATAAAATATCGTCAGCTTTTCAAAGAAAAGCTATTAGGTGGGGAGAAAGCCAGTAACTATGACTGGATTGAATTACCCGATGGGGAATGCAGGAGAATAACCGTAGAAGAAATGGAAGATCCCGCACTAATCGCAAAGGGAGCCAAAATATTCGCAGCCGGGGACGTTAGAAGCTCGGGCTGGAGCGGAACGGGCTCATATGAGTTTGAATTTGAGGGTAAAAAGTACAAACCATCTGCAAGCAGACATTGGACTACAACCCCTGATGGGATGGAGAATCTAAAAAGGAGTGGAAGACTTATAGTAAGCGGGAATACACTAATGTATAAACGATTTCTCGATGATTTCCCAGTATCCGAATTGGCTAATCATTGGGAAGATGTTAGGCCAAGTTTCCAACAGAATAAGATATATATCGTCCAGACGATCGAAAAGGTAATCGAACGATGTCTTCTCATGACCACTGATCCGGGCGATTTGGTATTGGACCCCACCTGTGGTTCGGGTACTACTGCATATGTAGCTGAGCAGTGGGGCAGGCGATGGATAACAATTGATACCAGCCGGGTGGCTCTGGCACTTGCACGCACCCGCCTTATGGCCGCTAGATTTCCTTATTATCTGCTTGCCGATTCACCCGAAGGCGTCAAGAAGGAAAGTGAGCTTACCAGTAGGACACCGCCCGACTATAAGACTCAGGGAGATATTAAGAAAGGCTTCGTTTACAAGCGGGTACCTCATATCACGCTCAAATCCATTGCCAACAACCCGGACATCAAAGAAGGCATGGGCAGAAAGGAGATTGACGCTGCCGTCGCCCGCTATGCCGAGACCGAGACC
>CAYSUP010000191.1:0-1672 GCA_964434205.1 uncultured archaeon
CTCTAAGAAGATAGCCATAAGGCACCGCGCATTCAAGGACGAGAAAGAGCTGCATGCGTATATAAAAAAGGAAGCCCCGGCCCACGTAAATCATTCCACTGCGCGCTATGAGTTCCCGGCAAGCGACGAGATGAAAGACAAAGGCAGGCTTGGGACTGACTTAATATTCGATATAGACGTAGGGGATTTGAAGCTGAAGCATGACCATGAGAGCGGGTGGGTCTGCGGGATCTGTTTTGAGGCATTGAAAGAGGAAGCGAGAAAACTTGCGGATTTCTTTACAGACGACTTCGGTTTCTCAGAAAAAGAGCTGTCGATTAATTTTTCCGGCTCAAGGGGTTATCACGTTAGGATTAGAAACGAGAAAGTCCTCGGGCTTGACGAGAAAGCGCGAAAAGAGATTTGCGGCTATCTTAGCCTTGATACCGACTTGACTGAGCTCATCTTTGAGAGGGAAGGCATGATATTCGGGCCGCGGCCTGACCAGCACGGCCTTAAGGGCAGGATAGCAAAGACGGTGATTGAGAATGTCAAAAAGTCGGAGATGCATGGAAAGGAGAATGTAGCCGCGCAGATTGCAAAGGGGAATTGGGGGGCTTTTCCAAGGGGGTATGGCATAAAGAGGATAATGGATTATGCAAGAGAGGCGGCTGTCAAGATACCCGTCGATTCCAAAGTCACAACCGATCTTACGCACATGATAAGGATGGCCGATACTATCCACGGGGGAAGCTCGCTTGTGGCAAAGACGGTTAAAAAGCTGGATGGGTTTGACCCGATGAATGAGTGTTTTGTTTTTGGAACTAACGAGGTTTTTGTGGAATTCATAAAAGAGACGCCAAAATTGACAGCTAAAGGCCAAGAGTTTGGACCGTTCAAAAAGGAAAAGACTAATTTGCCCGAGTATCTTGCTGCTTATCTGGGGGCGAAGGAGAGGTGCGTGATCGTGAAATGATTTACAAACGAAAATGAAAAGCGAGATAAAAGGCTACATCTTCGACATGGACGGAGTCGTCTGGGACGGCGACGTGCCGATACCACATGCCAGCGAGAGGATAAACGGACTGATGGCCGCAGGGAAGAAGGTGATGTTCCTCTCAAACAACTCGATGCGCTCGAGGACTAGCTATGTAATGAGGCTGAAGGAGTTTGGGATAACGGCAAAAAAGGAGAGCATTGTAATCTCTTCGTATGCTGCGGGCATCTACATGATGGAGAGGAAGGGGCCATCAAAAGTCTATGCGCTGGGGACTGGAGACATGAAGGATGAGGTCAAAGAAGCGGGCCACACAATTGTCGAACAGGGCGCGGACTTTGTCGTTATCGGCCTGGACAAGACACTAAATTATGAGCGTATGGATAAGGCATTCAGGAACCTGAAGAATGGTGCAGAGCTGATAGCATGCGCCCCGGATTTGACATTTTTGGACAGGGGCGAAATACATATAGGGAGCGGGGCATTTGCAAAAGCCCTTGAGACAGCCTCAGGAAGCAGACTTACGATAATCGGTAAACCCAGCAAGCTGATAATGGGAATAACAAAAGGCCTGATGGGTTTGAAGCCTAGCGAGTGCATAGTCGTTGGGGATAAATTGAATACTGAGATATTGGCCGGCAATAGGGAGGGGATGAAGACCGCGCTTGTGCTGACTGGGGAGACAAAGCTGGAAGA
>CAYSUP010000192.1:0-1630 GCA_964434205.1 uncultured archaeon
GCATGAGGTGTCCACTATAAAGACCGAGGTCACAAACATAGGCCAGACCCCGGCCAATGCCACTATAACTCTGAAGATATCGCCCAGCCTGCAGAACATGTCTGTGCTCAGCCAAAACACCGGACAGATGGAGAAGAAGGATTCCGTCAAGCTGGAATTCAGGGTGGCCTCTAAGGATACCGTGGGGAAGTTCATAATAAGCGTTGACATAAACAAGGATGGCGTTGCAGACAGGGAGCTCTTCTTGACTGTCGAACAAAAATAACCAGAGAAGACCAAAGATAATCCAAGCAAGGATAATCATAATTCAAGAACATCAAGGATAATCATAATCCAAGAAAAGCAAAGAAAATCGGCAAGATAATAAGACTAAAAGGGCAATGATCCAAGATGATCGAAAGAACTGATATCCAAAGGATTGTAAAGGGATACCTAAAACCGACGATAGGCTCACTTGGCTCCCACTCTGCGCTTGACATCTCAAAAGGTGCAAAGGATGAGGGCTTTAAGACACTTGTCGTCTGCGAGAAAGGTCGGGAAAGGACATACGATAAATATTATAAGACAAAAGGGAAAGTGGGCGTTGTCGACGAGACTATCATTTTGGGCAAGTTCAAGGATGTCTCAAAGCCGGAGATTGTCAAAAAACTGAACCAGAAAAAGACAATCTTCCTTCCGCACAGGTCATTTGAAGTGTATGTGGGCTATGACGCGATTGAGAACGATTTTGCTGTGCCGTTGTTTGGCTCAAGGATGATGCTCAGGGCGGAAGAGAGGAACTCACCGAGGAACCAGTACTACCTGATGGACAAGGCCGGGATACCGCGGCCAAAGGCTTTCAAGAACCCGCATGGCATCGACAGGCTTGTCTTAGTCAAAGTCGCCGAGGCGCAAAGGGGTTATGAGCGGGCGTTCTTCCTCTGCTCTTCGCCCGAGGAGTTTCAGGAACGGTCCGAGAAGCTGATCTCATCAGGAAAGATAACCGCTGAAGCCTTGAACCAGGCGGCCATTGAAGAGTTTGTCATGGGCGCGCAGGTTAACTTCAATTACTTCTATTCGCCGATTGAGGATAGGCTGGAACTGCTTGGGACTGATACCCGCCGGCAGACCAATCTTGACGGCATCCTCAGGCTTCCGGCGCCGCAGCAGGCTGAAGTCCTGAAGCACATAAGCGTAAGCTCGATTGAGGCCGGCCACATAGCATGCACGATGAAAGAGTCGCTTTTGGAGCAGGTCTTTGAACTCGGTGAGCGGTTTGTCGAGGTCTCAAAGAAAGAATATGCGCCAGGAATAATCGGGCTGTTTGCATTGCAGGCGACTTTCGTCCCCGGACCGCCAAAAGAGCAAGCCATCACGTTTGACATCAGCCTAAGGGTGCAGGGGTCGCCGGGAACTAAGTTCACTCCTTATTCAGGCTACTTATTCAGGGAGGAGATGAGTGTTGGGAGAAGGATAGCGATTGAGATAAAGAATGCGATCAAGAGGAAGAAGTTGAAGGAGGTCGTGACATAAACAATTTTCTATTACGACAAAATGACATACTCCCCGGGCTTCAGCCCGGGGTATCTCCGTGATAGGGAGGCTCAAGACAAGAAGTTTGTCATGAGCGACTGACCTGGCGCGGCGCATT
>CAYSUP010000193.1:0-1581 GCA_964434205.1 uncultured archaeon
GACCGGTGGAAAAGTCTGGTTTTTAAACTGAGTCCAGACTCCCAGATTAGCATCACCTACTCTACTATATGTATCACAACCCCGGCCATCGGCTTCGGGTAGAAGTATGTCGACTTGTGGGGCATAACCTCCCTATTCTCGGCTATTTTCACGACCTCGCCGACATCAGAGTGGGGCAGAAGAAAAGCCACGTCGTAAACTCCCCCATCTATCAACTGCGCCACTTCCCCATGGCTCTTTGAGTAAGAAATGCTAGCTATGTCAGCCCCTAATATCCCGTCTATCATCAATCTATGCAGCACAGACACGTCCAGCTTCTTCCAGTCGTCACTGCCCCCTTTTATGAGAAGGCTTGCCGCATCGGCATCCTTCAGCTTAAGCAAATAAGATCCTTTTTTTGTGTGCAGGCCGAAGCTGTGCTTGCCCCCATCCTCGAGCATTGACTCAAGGGCATTGATGCCATTAGCCTTCTTAGCATGGAAATGCTCGGACGCCTCCTTAAGGAACCTGTCCAAGTCAAACTCTTGGTGCTCCACCAGGCGATGCGTCGGGAGTATCTTTAATGCCGGGTCTGTGACGTCAGCCAGGTACATAAGAGTGAAACCATCGCCCTTGCCCTCCTTTGCAAATTGGGAGGCAGCCGTGTAGCGGTGATGGCCGTCGGCGATTATGATCTTTTGGTCCTCAAAGAACCGGGTTATTTTTCCAGTTTCCTTTACGCGCCATATCCTGTTTTTCACCCCGTCGTCATCGATGAACTCGATTAGCGGAGCGTCGCTGCCGGAGTAGATTGTTTTCCTTAGGTCATCATCCCCTTTGTACAGACCGAATACCGGGCAAAGCTCGGCATGCGATGCGCACAGCAGCTCCTTTCGGTCTTTGACCTTTTCAGGAAAGGTCTTCTCATGAGGCAGTACGTCTTTGCCTAGGGGGCCGGCCTTGACAAGGGCCATTATCCCGACGCGCTTCATCTTTTTACCGCGGTTGTCAAACTCCTGCTCGTAAGCGTAGTAAGCGGACGTCTTGTCTTTGATCAGGATTTTTTCAGAGATCAGATCCCGCAGTATTCTTGCGGCCTTCTTGTAATCATTGTCCGCAGGAAGGAGGACGCTGACTATGTTGTACTTGGATTTCTTCCGAAGTTTTTTGTGCTGCTCGGCTGATATCACGTCATGCGGCGGCGCCACTACTTTTGTTATTTCGCCTATCATGTCCTTGTCATAGAACCATCCGCGAAAAGGCTTTATCTCAACCATCGTATTATTGAAGCATGATTGTCGGGCCTTATTTAGTCCTCTGCCGGACTACCTCAAACATCATCACTGCCGCAGACACTGCAGCGTTAAGGGAGTTTAATTTGCCGCGCATAGGTATGGAAACGAGTATGTCGCACGCGTCCTTTGCAGATTTCTTCATCCCTTCGCCCTCATCGTTAGGAATCGGGGGATGGGATACCTGGCGCTGTTGCGGTTCTGAGAGCGCCACTCTGGGCTTGATCTTCCCCTGAATCTCAGACGAAGTCTCCTGGTGATCCTGTCTTCTTGGCGTCGCTCTCTCCGAGGTGTCCTTCCCTGAGAAGAC
>CAYSUP010000194.1:0-1561 GCA_964434205.1 uncultured archaeon
GCTGGATATCGAATTCCTATGCACGACCGAGTAACCCTGGAGTTGAACGCCACATACAATCTTCAGGAAAACGGCCTGACCAGCTTTAAGCCGCAGATTATCGGGAACAACACATCGGACATACTTGGTGAGGCAACCCTTTTCGCCAATCCTGTGGACAACATGAATCTCGTTCTGGGGTATCTGCAGGAGCAGCGCTCGAGCTATCACCCGGATGACGATAAATATCAATCCATACCCTCATACCGTCATGAGCCTAAGAGCTTTTATTGTCAGGGTGATTACAAGTTTGATAAGTCTCTTAAGCTCATTGCCGGCACGCAATGGAACAAATCAAGTTATGGCATCGACGACTGGATATCCCGATATGGTTTAGTTATAACACCGTTTGACAAATGGGGCGTCAAGCTCCTTCGAGGCGAGGCCTTCAGGGCTCCAGCCACGGTGGAAACCGACCTATATGACCCGGGGATTCTCAGGGGCAACACCGACCTCGAGCCCGAGCAAATAACGACATACGACGCACAGCTTTTTTATCACAGCGAGAAAACATACGCCGCTGTCACTTATTTCCAAAGCACGATTGATAAGCTCATTATTTACGATACGAGTGCCGTCCCCGATATGTCTTATATGAACGGAGGTAGGCAGACGTTCCAAGGCATTGAGCTTGAAGCCAAATACTTCTTCACGCCGAGCTGGCACATCCTCGGCTCGTATATGTATCAGGACAACGAAACAGATGCGGGTCTATATCCAAGCGTCGTGCCGGGAAATATGTTTAAGCTGGGTTCTGCCTACTCTTGGGACTGGGGTACAGCATCGGTGTTCTATTGTTTCTTTGGCAACCCACCGGAAATCTATTTCCCCTCATTATCTCCTCCCTTCGGATCGACTCTTGTGGCCAATCCGGAACCTAAAGCAATAAACTTAGTTAATATGAACTTAGACCTTGACATGTCGAAATGGATGAGGCTGAAGAAGGGGCAGTCCACTTTTACGTTCCGGATAGAGAACCTCTTTGATGAAAAGATTTACGTGCCGACACTTGCCTACTCCGGCACTCCGAACTCTTTTCCCTACGGCCCGGGCAGGACATTCTTTGCCGGCCTGAAATTAAGGTTCTGAAATATGGGTAGAGACAGAGCGATATTTTTTAAGTCAAGAAGGCTTCTTTTTGATACGTATTGAGGAATGAAAATTAGACCTTACAACTTCTTAGTCTTGGTTGTGGTTTTGCTTGCGACACCTTGCGTAGCGCAAGGCGGGGATGAATCTGCATCTAACCGGGAATATCAGGTTAAAGCAGCATTTCTGTACAACTTTATCAAGTTTGTGGACTGGCCCAAAGAAAAAACCGCAGACCCCAACGCCCCGCTGATCATCGGCATCCTCGGCAAAGATCCCTTCGGTGACGCCTTTGAGCCTCTCCGGGACAAGGAAAAGAAGGTCCTTATCCAGCGATTCCAGGGCTTCGCCGAATTGGAGAAGTCCGGCGAAAAGAAAAAAGACCAGCCCCATCCAAAACAGGATGCCATCAGCAAATGTCATCTGTTATTTG
>CAYSUP010000195.1:0-1513 GCA_964434205.1 uncultured archaeon
GTGCCGGAGTCCACGGCCACCCGGGGGGCACAGTGAAGGGGGCTATGTCTATGCGGCAGGCCCTTGACGCGGCCCTTGAGGGAATACCTGCGCCGGAATATGCGAAGACCCACAAAGAGCTGAAGGAAGCTCTAGACACCTGGGGGTACTTTGACCCGAAGATAGTAGTGAATCAGCTCGCGCAGGAGAAGAAGAACGCAAAAGCCCTTGAGGCAAAACTCCTGAAGAACGGAAGGGTGCTTGGGGAAACGGCTGGGGATTAAACTTCAGCCAAAGACCCTTAACCTTTTTCTACTCCCTCGCCTTAACATAGGGGGGCTTATTTTCTGACTTAAGATGAAACTCATCAACCAGGGCAAGGTCAAGGACGTCTACGAGATTAGCGACAAGGAGCTTCTCTTCAAGTTCTCAGACAGGATATCTGTCTTTGACCAGATAATCCCATCGATGATACCGCGAAAGGGCGAATCCCTAGCAAGAGAAAGCACATTCTGGTTTGAGAAACTCGACAAAGCCTGTATCAAGTCAGACTTCCTTGAGCTCACGGCCCCAAACGAGATGAGAGTCAAGAGAGTAAATGTCATTAAGGACTATTCAAAGATTACAACTAAAACAAAGAACTACCAGATACCATTAGAGGTCATCGTCCGCTGGTACTGCGCAGGCTCATTTTATCAGGCCCTAAAGAGCGGGAAAAAGAAGCCTGCGGACTTTGGCCTTGACCATATGCCAAAGTATGGCGAACGCTTGCCTGAGCCCTATTTTGAGCAGACGACCAAGCTTGAGCACATCGACAGGAAGCTTGACAGGAAAGAAGCCATCAAGATCTCCGGCCTCACTGAAGCTGAGCTTGATGAGATAAAGAACATCTGCATAAAGACCGATGAGATCATCCAAAAGGAAGTAGGCAAGAGAGGCCTTATACACGTCGACGGCAAGAAAGAGTTTGCAATGGATAAGGACAGGAATATAATGTTAATCGACACGTTTGGAACGGCGGACGAGGACCGCTGGTGGGACGCAGAAGAATACAAAAAAGGGAAAATAGTCGAGATATCAAAGGAGTTTGTAAGGAAGTGGTATGAGAACGAAGTCATATACAAATGCCCCGGAAAGGCAGGCGTGACTTTCTCATACAAGCAGTTCCTTGACCAGCTGAGGGAGGATGGCGCACCGCAAGTCGGGATACCGCCGCTCTCGGATGAGATGGCAAAAAAGACTGCCCAGTTGTACAAAGACTTGTTTGAGAGGATCACAGGCAAGCCGTTTTAGGTTTTAGGTTTTAGACTGAGTTTCTTTCTTATGCGTACGCCTTGCCTTCTCCTGCATGCGCCCCCCTATGCTATTGTCTTATGCCCGTACTTTCTTATCCTTGTATTTTGCATACGCCTTTTCAAGCCGGCTGGAAAGCTTTGTTATGACCGCCTTGCCCTTTTCGCTCTTCATGTCTATTGCCCGCTTGCATTCCTCGTCAAACAAATCCCTGAACTTTGCTGTGAGCTCCTGCGAGTTT